>OMKD01000172.1 GCA_900299495.1 Sphingobacteriales bacterium | reverse complement strand
CTTTAATGTTTCCAATACTTTTTGATGCATGTCCTCTGTAATGTCCATATGAAGGACAAACCGTATAGTACTTGGCCCAAATGCAGAAGCCATTATTTCATGTTCTTTAAGTTTTTCCAAGTATTCAGCAGCTGAATTTTCTTTTTCGAGATCAAAAATTACAATGTTGCTCTTTACCGGTCTAACCGATTTAACATAAGCTAGTTCTGATAGACATTGTCCAAGCGCTTTTGCACGATCGTTGTCAATCTTTAAACGCTCTACATTATTCTTTAAGGCAAACAAGCCTGCAGCAGCTAATAATCCCGCTTGTCGCATACCACCACCCATTACTTTTCTGAATCTTCTTGCTTGTTTTATGAATGCTTTCGATCCGATCAATAAAGAACCTACGGGTGCTCCCAATCCTTTAGATAAACAGATTGAAATACTATCAAATGTTTTTCCGTAGTCTGCTGCTGTTTCTTTGCTTTCTACAAGTGCATTAAATAACCTTGCTCCATCCAAATGTAGTTTTAAGCCTCTGTTTTCACATAAAACTTGGATAGGTTTTATTTCCTCCAATGTATAAAATGAACCACCTCCTTTGTTACAAGTGTTCTCCAATACAACCAAACTACTCTTAGGGAGCCAATCATAATCATCTTTGATAGCTGGTTCAATCTGTTCAGCGGTTATCTTTCCATTGCTTCCCTGAATGAGATTAACGGATATTCCGGAATTAAATGCAAAGCCACTAGATTCGTATTGATAAACATGGGAGTAGTGGTCGCAAATCATTTCATCTAATGGTTGGGTATGTACTTTTATAGCTATTTGATTGGTCATAGTACCACTGGGACAAAACATAGCCGCTTCCATGCCAAATAATTCAGCTGCGTAAGATTCCAATTCATTTACACTTGGATCTGCACCAAACACATCATCACCTAATGGAGTGCTCACCATTGCCTTTAACATTTCTTCACTTGGAAGGGTTACCGTATCACTGATTAGATTTATCATCAACTAATTATGTTTTAATATTTGCGTTTTCTTCATACTATCGATTAATTGAAGTTAATAATATTGTCACTCATAATAATTATTATTTAAATTGCACTACAAATTTTACTAAATCAAAACTAATCAATCAAAATGAAGAGTCCGTTATTCTTTGTGTTTTCACTTATCCTTATTCTATCCTCATGTGCAAAGGAACAAGATACATCGTCAGCTAGTTCATCTGAAGCTAGTGGTTCATCTCAGGGTTTTTCTCAGACTATAGAAAATGTTAATGATAAAGGAAGTGCAATTGCTGAGGCAATTAAAGAAGTAGAAAGAGCACTAAAACAAGCGTCAAAGTCTAATGATGCAATGAAAAATGTTCAACTGAGTATTTCTGATGATTATATGTTGGTTTATGAGAATTCCGCGAATGGTAAAGAACGAGTGGAGCTAGATATCAGACAGTTGGATAAGGCAAAAGTAAGATTGGTTGATGAAGGCGAAGGAAACGGTTTTCCTGGTTTTGCGTTTGGAACCTTCGATGGTGCAAACAGTATCAAATACTCGTTAAACGGAGAAAGAAAAGAGATCAACGAATTCAAATTGGTATTTCAAAACAGAGAGGCTGTTGGTCGAGTTATTCCTATTTTTATTCAGAGTATGAGTATTGCACAAGGAGAATATGATCAGTATTATAATGAGTAAATAGTATTGTATTGTGTTAAAAAAGCTAAGTATCTTAAAGATTGCTTAGCTTTTTTAGTTTATAGATAGTTCATATAAGCTTTGATTTATGAATTATTTTGAAAATTATTCTATGTCTAGGCAACCTTAATTTTTCTTCTCTGTCTTTGAGTTTAGTTATGATAGAAATAAATAATATTAAAAAGTCTTACAAAACAGGTTCAACAGAGCTTCAGGTTTTGAAAGGCGTAAATATGCATGTGGAACCTGGTGAGTTAGTATCCATTATGGGCTCTTCAGGTTCAGGAAAGTCTACGCTCTTGAATGTGTTGGGTTTACTTGATAAATATGATTCTGGATCTTACCTTTTGAATAATGTGAAAATGGAAGGGCTTTCTGAAAAAGAAGCTGCCTTTTACAGGAATAGATTTTTAGGCTTTGTATTTCAATCCTTTAATCTTCTACCATTTAAAACGGCCTTGGAAAACGTGGCCTTACCTTTGTATTACCAAAAGGTTGATCGTAAGGAACGATTGAGAAAAGCAGAACAGTATTTAGAGCGTGTTGGCCTATTGAATTGGAAAGATCATTATCCTAATGAAATGTCTGGTGGGCAAAAACAACGGGTTGCCATTGCTCGATCTTTGATTACGGAGCCAAAGGTAGTCTTGGCAGATGAACCAACAGGGGCACTTGATTCTGTTACATCGGAGGAGATTATGGCCTTGTTTAAGGAAGTGCATGCAAGTGGAATGACCATGGTTGTCGTGACCCACGAAAATGAAATAGCTGCTCAAACACAACGTGTAATCCGTTTAAGTGACGGTTTGGTTAAGAATCAGGTTCCTGTACTTTAATAACGAACAATTTGATGGATTTCGATAAATGGCAGGAGATTTTTGAATCCCTGAGAAGACATAAACTACGAACCATTCTTACTGCGATAAGCGTTTGGTGGGGGATATTTATGCTTATTATTTTACTGGGAGCGGGGTCTGGATTGGAGAATTCAGCAAAAAGAGATTTTGAGGACGACTCCATGAACACCTTCTTTATATACGGTGGGGTGACATCCTTGCCTCATAAAGGCTTAAAGCCAGGCCGATATATTCAATTTGATAATGAAGATCGTGAAATCTTAGACGAAAGGATTGAAGGTATTGAGTATACTTCAGGTCGCCTTTGGTTATGGGGAGATAATTTAACCAAATATGAAGACAAGGCATTGTCTTTTGATCTGAGACCTGTTCATCCTGAACATTTACATATTGAAAAAACCATCATTGAGCAGGGTAGATTCCTGAATGAGGCTGATTTAGGGTCATTCAGAAAAGTTTGTGTTATTGGTGATTTAGTAAAAGAAGAGCTCATGCCTAATATTGCTGATCCTGTAGGACAATATGTGAATATAAAAGGCATAGACTTTATGATTGTAGGAGTCTTTACAGACAAAGGCTGGGAAGGAGAGCGTAAAAATATTTATTTACCTATTACTACAGTACAAAAAGTTTTCTACGGACGTGATCGCATTAGTCAATTATTGGCTACTTCAGATAGTAAGAATATGGAAGAAACTATGATGATGAAGGAAAGGATCATCAGTTCTCTTGCCACTCGTCATAATTTTGATAAAGAAGATAACCAGGCTATTTATATATGGAACAACTTTGAGAATTTTAAAGATTTTCAAACGTTTTTCGGCATGCTAAAAGGCTTTCTTTGGTTTGTCGGCATTGGTTCTATTCTTGCAGGTGTAATAGGGGTGAGTAATATCATGCTAATTATTGTAAAAGATCGCACCAGAGAGATCGGTATTCGAAAAGCACTTGGAGCAACTCCACGCTCTATCATTTCAATGATTGTCACAGAATCCGTATTTCTAACAGGTATCTCCGGTTATGTGGGGGTACTTTCCGGTTTTGGTATCATTGAGCTGCTGGGGTATGCCATGGAAAAGTTTGAGGTAGAATTAGAGTTCTTCTACAAACCTCAAATTAGTCCTGCAGTTATTTTTTCCGCATTATTGATCTTAATTATTGCTGGTGTTGTAGCCGGTTATTTTCCAGCTAAAAAGGCCGCAACAATTTCAGCTGTTGAAGCCATGAATAATTAATAAGTATGTTTGACAGAGATAAGTGGCAAGAAATATGGTTTTCCATAAAGAAGCATAAGTTAAGAACATTTCTTACGGCCCTAGGGGTATGGTGGGGAATATTCATGCTTATATTTTTAATGGGAGCAGGTAAAGGGCTTGATAATGGAATCAATCGTTTATTCGGTTCTGTTGCTAAGAATTCTGTATTCTTTAGCTCATGGAAAACGACTAAGCCATATGATGGTTACCGTGCAGGGAGGTATATCTCTCTAGATATGGATGATATAGAAGCAGTTAAAAATCAACTTGGTCACAAAATTGATGATATCTCTCCTCGCCTAGATGTATGGTCTGCGAAGATCAGTAGGAATGGAGTGAATTATGATTTGAGGGTAAAAGGTGAACTACCTGTAATTCTTAATATTGACGCCATTGAAGGGTTTGAAGGGCGATTTTTGAACGAATTGGATGTTAAGAATCGGCGGAAAGTAGCTATACTGGGTAAGCATACCGCAGAGAAAATGTTTGAAGATATACCTCTCGATTCTGTTGTTGGACAATACCTGAATATTAAAGGGGCAGAATTTAAAATCGCAGGAATTTTCAGATCTACGATTCGGGAAATGAATCAAGCGAAGGAGGCGGAAGAGGAAGTTTTTATTCCACTGACCACAGCCCAGCAATTAACAAATCGCGGTTCAAGAATTCATAGATTTGCTTGCACCATTAATAAAGACCACGATATTTATGCAGTCGAAGATGAAATTTTAGCCTTGTTAAAAGAACGGCATCATGTTGCACCAGATGATAAACGTGGTGTGCGCTCCGATAACTTAGCAGAAGAATTTGCTGAGATTCAAGGCTTGTTGACAGGGATAAATTTATTGACTTGGATTGTAGGTATTGGTTCACTTATGGCAGGGGTGATTGGTGTAGGAAATATCATGCTAATTGTAGTAAAGGAACGTACACGAGAAATTGGAATTCGTAAAGCTTTAGGAGCTACTCCAAGAGAAATAATTTCCATGATCCTTTTGGAATCTGTATCTATCACTACGGTAGCTGGCTATCTAGGCTTACTAAGCGGGACTGGTATTATTGCTCTGTTCAATTTTGCGCTGGGCGATGGTGGTCTTGAATTTTATGCAAATCCGCAAGTGACTCCTGGAGTAGTTTTGGGATCCTTGTTTATATTGATAATTGCAGGTTTTTTGAGTGGGCTTGTTCCTGCTAAACAAGCAGCACAGGTCGATCCTGTAGTTGCACTTAAAGATGAATAAACGTTTAAAAATGAAAAAAGTAAAGCTGATCATTGGGCTTTTGATTTTTGCCCTTGTATCCATTATGCTAGGTTACTATCTGATTAGTCAAAATCAAAAATCAGATATTGTATTCAGTTTTGAAAAACCTGCTCTAAGGGATATTGTGCTTAAAACAGTAGCAACGGGTAAAGTAAAACCAAGGCAGGAAGTTAATATCAAGCCACAGGTCTCTGGTGTGATCGAGGAGATTTATGTGAAAGAAGGTGATATTGTACGCAAAGGTCAGGACTTGGCAAAGGTAAAATTGGTGCCTTCTCAAGTAAGTATCAATCAGGCATCTAGCTCTGTAGAGCTTGCAAGGTTGAGATTGAGAGATGCACAACGGGAGTTGGAAAGACAGCAAAATCAAAGTACAAGTCAATTGGATATTAAAGAAGCAGCCTTAAGATTTGAAAAGGCTAAAGCAGACTTCGATAGGAATAAAGCCTTATACAAGGATGG
>OMKD01000171.1 GCA_900299495.1 Sphingobacteriales bacterium | reverse complement strand
TCCCCACTCGCTCATTGCATCAAGCTTATAAAGAACCTGCATCATTTTATGAAATGAAATCGCAGAAACATCAAATGTCTTTTGCATCCAGTCGTAGTTCAAATCCGTATAGTCTTTCTTCTTACGAACGTTTACAGACATACCAATTGAGTGCAATACAAAATCAAGCTTGCCACCAAGTACTTCCATTGACTTAGAGAACAAATTCTCCAAATCTTCCATAGAAGTAGCATCTGCAGGAATAACTTCTGCATTAAGCTTATCTGCTAATTCTTGAATTTTACCAAAACGCATTGCTACAGGTGCATTTGTAAGTGTGATTCTTGCTCCTTGATCAACACAATGCTCAGCAACTTTCCAGGCGATAGATTGCTCATCAAGAGCACCAAAAATCACCCCTCTTTTACCTTCTAACAGCTTATTAGCCATAATTTTCAATTTATTCAGTTTGCTAAAAGTTCTTTTGCATTTTCGATAGCACCCTTTGATGGAGGGTCCTGACTAAGCATAATAGCCAAAACATCCACGCGCTCATCGACATTTAATTTGCGAATATTGGAATAAGTTTGATTTTCACCAACTTCTTTGAACACAAAATAATGTAATTTCCCTTTTGAGCCAATTTGAGGAGAATGCGTAATGGATACAATCTGATGCTCAGCAGCCAGTCTTTCTAGCATTACACCCATTTTTAAGGCCACATCTCCAGATATTCCCGTATCAATTTCATCAAAGATCATTGTTGGCAAAGGAATTGCACTGGCAACCAAAGATTTTATCACCAAGGTCAATCTGGATAATTCACCCCCCGATGCTACATCTTTAATCTTTTGAAGCGTTCCTCCCTTGTTTGCATTGAACAAAAACTCCATTGCATCCATACCTGAAGGTCCTGGCTCATCCAATACATTCATCCGCACCTCAAAGCGCGCATGCTGCATACTTAATTGACTGAGTTTCGACCTCACTTGCTCTTCAAAAGCGGGTATCACCGCATTTCTGCGTCTTCTTAGCTCTTCAGAATCCTTCAATAACTCTGATTTGATGAGCTCCAATTCGGCAGTCACAGCATCCAGGTCAGCATCTAAATTCACAAAGCCATTTAATTTTTCCTGCAGCGAGTCCTGAACTTCAAGAAGTGCGTGATCATCAGATACAAAATGTTTGTTTTGTAATCGATATAAGATATCTAGGCGTTCTCTGATTTCGCTTAGGCGTTCACCATCGATATCTGTTCGATCAGCGATCCGTTCAAAATCACCCGAAAGCTCCTGCAGTTCAAAATATATGCCATTAAAACGTTCACTAAGTTTATTCAAATCTTCTGAAAGATTTTTTACCGGTCCGAGAGCCATTCGCAAGGATTCCATCTGACCAAGCAAAGCACCTTCATTTTCTGCCAACTGTCCATAAATGCCACTCAATGTCTGCTTGATATCTCCGGCATTTTCCAGGACTTTCATTTCTTGCTCAAGTCCTTGTTGTTCTCCACCTTCCAGATTAGCATCCAATAACTCCTTCAATTGGAACATGACAAAATCCTTTTCACGAAGAGATTCTGCCTGGGTTTGCTCCAATACTGTTTTACGTTTAACAAGCTTTTTAAATCGATTATATTTCTGAATATAATCTTCCATTAGCGCTTTATTATCCGCTATTGCATCCACTACTTGAACATGAAAGTCAATCTGATGGATATCCAGTGTATCAAATTGCTGATGCAGATCAATCAAAAAAGCACTTAGCTGCCCAAGCGTTTTTAAATTTACCGGACTATCATTTATAAAGGATCTGCTTTTACCGGACGGTAATAGTTCTCTACGAATAATAGTTTCTTTCTCATAATCGAGTTCATGAGCTTTAAAAAATGATTTAAGCCGATCATCCTTCAACATAAATGAGGCTTCAACTACACATTTTTTTTCAGGATTGAAAAGACTCTTTGAATCTGCACGCTTTCCCAGAATCAATCCTAAAGCTCCAAGAATAATAGATTTTCCGGCACCAGTCTCTCCAGTTATAACCGTCATTCCTTTCGAGAAATCTAGTTCAACCTTCCTGATTAGTGCATAATTTTTGATTTTCAGTGATTTTAGCATCTAAATTGGATCTGTATTTAAACCAAAGACCTTCCAAATTAATTAAATATGCATCTTTATCATACAAAGCGATCGTAAAAAAAATCCCCTTTTAAAATTCAGATGAAATTTTATCTTAATTTAAAGATTGGTTCCAAAAAATTCAATAACGAATCTATATGCATAAACTCCTATCACTAATATTCCTTCTTAGCTTCCCCGCTTGGATGTCCGCACAAATTCAAATTAAAAAACCTGATATTGACAAAGGCAATCCTTTCAGTATCCCATTTGGAACTAATAATTCCGTATCTGTACCTTTCCAATACATCAATAACTTCATTGTTGTGGATGTTATCCTAAATAATGCAGTACCGCTAAAATTCATATTCGACACAGGTTCAGAAACCAGTATTATAACGGACCTTGAAGTTGTCCAATCGCTTAAAATCCCTAGAGGCCGATTAGTCGAAGTCTATGGTGCTGATCGCTCAACAAGAATCCCCGCACAAATACTACCTTTCATCACCTTAAATATGGGTAGTCTGCAGTTTGAATACTTTCCCATTTTACTCCTGCTGGATGATTATTTTAATACCTCTACATCCATCGGTATTGAAACACATGGTATCATTGGAGCAGATCTACTCAAGCGTTTTATTGTTGAAATAAATCCTTCAGACAAAGTATTGGTTTTTCACAAAAGACTTCCTCCTGAATACAAGCTAAAAAAATACACTCTACTAGATTGCGACTACATAAAAGGGCGTTTCTTTGTGGACTTGGATTTGGAACAAAATGGTCAAAAATCGGTTGAAAATTTCCTTATAGACACCGGTGCAAACAGACCTGTCGTTTATAGGATGGACTCTTTAGATCAGGAACTATCAAAATATCTAATCCCGACTACTGTAAGCCAGGGCTTAGGAGGAGACATAAAAGGTTATTTGGGGCTAGCACAAAATTTAGATCTTAAAGAAGGAAAACAAAAAAACATTCCGATCCAATATCATGTAATTGAGCAAATCGATCCTGAAGTGTCATTCAAAAATGGCATTATTGGCAACCCTATCCTCAAACAATTTGATATGATATTTGATTACGGCAAAGGACAGATATACTTAAAGAAAAATAAGTTTTTCAGTAAAGGAGTTAAAAGAGATAAATCAGGCATTTACCTTTATGCATCCGGTCCTGGACTTAATGAATTCATAGTTAGCCATGTAGTACCCAATAGTCCTGCTGATAAGGTTGGAATACGTAAAAACGACCAGATCATTGCCGTAAAAGGCATCAATAAAAGACTTCTTGGACTTACCGATATCAACAGGAAATTTCAGAAAAAAAGTGGCAAACGTATCAAGCTGAAAATAAAGAGAGAAGAAGAGATACTGATCCATCATATAGAGTTAGAAGATTACCTTTTAAAAAACTTCTCTTAGACCTTTCATTATTTGATTTATTTGGTTATTTTTGCAGTCAATTTAATTAACAAAACATTTTATAATGTTCGCAATCGTAAATATAGCCGGTCAACAATTTAAGGTTGAGGAAGGACAAGAAATTTTCGTCCACCGGTTAGAAGCCAACGAAGGTGAAAAAGTAACCTTCGAAGAAGTGATGCTTGTAGACGACAAGGGCAACACGCAGGTAGGCACGCCGGTTTTGGATGTTAACGTAACAGCAACCGTTCTTAGCCACCTAAAAGGAAACAAAGTAATTGTTTTCAAAAAGAAACGTCGTAAGGGATATAAAGTTAAGAATGGTCACCGTCAATCATTGACTCAGATCAAAATTGACAAAATCGCTTAATTGAAATTATTCTATCAAATTTAAAATTTTATCCAAATGGCTCATAAGAAAGGTGTCGGTAGTACGGATAATGGTCGTGATAGTAACAGTAAAAGACTTGGTGTAAAACTATATGGTGGTCAGGCTGCTAAAGCTGGAAACATCATCGTACGCCAAAGAGGTACAAAATATCATGCAGGTGAAAATGTTTACATTGGTAAAGACCACTCTATTCACGCTAAAGTGGATGGTACTGTAGCTTACTCAAAAGGTAGACTTAACCGTACATTCATAAGTATTGTTCCTGCTTAATTGCATCAACAACTTCAAAAAAAACCTGCTCTTTTTAGAGCAGGTTTTTTTATTCCCTTTCCATAACACCCTTAAGTTTATCTTTTCGAATCCAGCCTTGTGTTCCATTCGTCTTCTCTACTTGAAACCAATCACTTACCTCATCCTTTCTAAATAATAGGTTTCCTGAAGTGACTGAAGACACTATGGCACTTCGTTCCTCTGGGCTTTCATTGATCGTAGTATTCGAAACTATTACAATGTATCGGTCCGAATCACTCAAATGAATCGCTTTTCCAAATGCAATCAATATACACAGTAACAAAGCAGTATAATTTACTACAAAAGGCCAGCGTTTTATTTGTGTTCCGCTTCGTCTTTTATAAAACAATACAAGTCCTAGAAATCCCAACACAATTGAAAGGACTGACCAAGCATTACCGGGAAGCAGAAAGAACAGGTTTTGTTTAAAAACATGAATCGGAAAAGGCTCTTCTTCTATTTCCAAGAGCTCTTCTCGTATTACATTGATATTATTTAAAGCTAAATCATTATTTGGGTTGAAAAACAATGCACGTTCATAACACCATCTTGCATTTCCTAAGTCTTCCGATTCGAAATACGCATTACCCAGGTTTATCAATAGCTCTTCATGATCACCAAAAATATCATACAGCTCTATGCCCGTATCTACAGCAGGAGAAGCATTGTTTTCTAAATAGGACTGTAGTGCCTGCTCATCATCCTTAGTTTGTGCTGAACTTACTACAAATAGAGTTGAACATATCAGACCTATGCAAAGTACACGAAATTGATTCATACTAAATTTTCTGCTAAAATCATTTAATCTTTCTTGCCATTGGATGCTGGTTTGGGCTCTTGCTCGTCATCAGGATTATTTGCATCTCCTCCAGGACGATCTGGATAATCCTCAATAGGCTTTTCCTCCTCTACAGGTTTAGCTCTTCGCGCTTTTTCAATCATAAAAAGGGTTTCGAAAGAAGTTGGTCTGTAGGTAAGATCCCAATTAAAATCGCTCAGTTTTTCAGGATTGGAGCCTACTAATGTCATTGGGATTGTAGTCCCATCAGGTTGCTGAAAGAAAGTAAGTCTCTTTACTTTATTTTCGCTGAGAAACATCTTCATATTAGCACTCAGCATTTTATTCATGCCAACGTATGCATCTTCTTCGTCCTGAATAAAATAGATACTCTCGACATTTCCATTCACCGTAAGATGGTTGATCGTATCTGCTTTAAATACTACATCTATTCTCCTACCTTTCATTTGATTGAAGAAAATGAGATCCGTACTATTTATCACAAAGGCTTTATTTGACAAGATCATCCGATCTACCGCATCATTAGCCATTTGGACCTGCATATACATGGAACTAAACTGACTGGAATCAGACCAGGCCACAGGATCACCATAAAGGGTAAATATGGAGTCTAACTCAGAGTAATCCAGCGAATCACAGATAGCCTGAATACTATTCCCGTATATCCGAACATCACTGAATCCTTTCATCTTGCGAGATATTATAGAATCAGTAACAATACTATCTTTGACTGTTTGAAATAATAAGGTATCGGAAACCATAAACAAACTATCTCCTTCTTCACTTTCCATAAGTGCGTAAGGTCTACCGAATGGACTTCCAAGGCAAACCAGATCATCCCCACTATTCTTTATCCGAGTCGAATCACAGAAAATACTTGTATTATTACTGGTATCTCGAAGTACAACATGACCATTGGCAACACCTGATCCTGTTTTATTATTGAAAAGGATCTGTTCTTCTGCAAAAACCTGAAAGCTTCCATCGTTCAAATTGGAAGCACCAAAGAGTTCATATTTATCTTCTTCTCTGTAGTATAATGCAGTATCCCCATATACAACTACATCTTCCTTTTGGTAAGAGACATCTTTGATAAGGAGCAATTGCTCCGATTCTTCGAAATAATTAATTACGGCGGCCTTCATAAGACTTAAAGAATCAAGCAAGCGAGCGTCTTCAATAAGCTCTACCAATCCTTCTCTCTCATCATATTTAATGGTTGTGGCTTCTGCCGAAAGATCTTCTCCTACATATTGAGGATTCTTGGTCAACACAGCTTTTCCTTCCTCTACCTGATAAAACCCACCTTCACAATAAATTCTATTGACTTCATGCTTTATAAGTGTAGGAGACAGAAAATCTACCGTCTTGGTTTGAGTATTATAAAGGATGGAGTCAGCTTGAAGATTGAAGGCATTGCCTACTACGCGCACACTATCTCTGAAAACGGCTTCCTCTGCTGCTGTATTAAAGTAACCGCGTTTAGAAACCAGTTGGGTAGAATCATTGGTCAATAAAGCCCCTGAATCGAAAGTTGCGATCCGACTATTTAAATCATAGATCAAATTGGGTGTATATAAACGCTGATCGGAGGATAGTAATACAACGTCTTCATCCAATAATGCACTTCGGGAGTTTGAGTTATAGGTAAGTTTATTCGAAAGAATACTTACAGAGTCTCCTTGTTGGATCAGGATATTACCGTTAGCAAACAACAGGGTATCATTTAATACTAAAGCCGTATCTGCATACATAAAAACACTATCCTGCCTGATCTCGACGGATCCAAAAAGATATCTGAAAATAGAATCGCCTTTTTCTTCCAATACGCCTTCCTCAGAATAATCCATCACAATGATACCATTGGTGCTTTTATATACCTGCTGAGCAATTGACTCCACCGGAAGTATAAAACAAAGGCAAAAGAAGATGAAGAGTAAAGCTTTTTGCATCTTTTTATATGCTATTTTTAAATTATTCAAGTCTATAAAGAAAGAAACGTTTATAAAATTGTTTGATTTTTTAACTTTATGCCGAAATTAAAATTAATAATTTATGATTCAAACTAAGCAAACAGTTCTTCTTTGGTTAGCGGCAATTTTACCAGCATCACTTTTTAAAGTAGCCATAGCGAATACCGCAGAGGTGACAGAGACTGGAATCTTTGCAGATGGGGCATTTACCCTTGGGGAGAGTGCAATCAGTCTGTCGGTATATCTTTTGGCAGCTGGAGTAGCGATAGCAACAAGCTTATTATACAAGAACAGAGCATTGCAGGTAAAGACTGCATGGGCAGCTTTTGGTGTTTTTCTTATCGGAATGCCCGCAGCAATATTTATGGCTGTGAAGGGCACTGGAGCCGTTCCTAGCATTGCGGTACATGTGATCATAGCAATCAGCCTTTTATTGACATTCCTAGCAGTAAGGTTCATCAAAAAAGATATAGCGATCGTAAAATCGATGGACAGATTGAGATAAAAAAAAGCCTTGTGAAAATTCACAAGGCTTTTTTTATAGGTCTTCAGTTCGTTTCTTAGCCGAGTAGTTAACTTTTAACTGACCTGACTTACGAAGCTTTTCTTTTACATCAGTAACAATACCCATAGTTACATCTGAATCAACTTTCAATGAAGTTGTGATCTTAAATTGTAACTTTTCTGGAACACTTGTTTTATGGTTTTCCAAGAATAGAGGAATATCCTCTATATCTGAAATCTTATCTCCTAACTGAATTTTAGGACTTGTACCATATTGCTCCTGGTAGTTCTTTGTAGGACGACCGATGTGGATATAGTTTACCAAAGATTTTTCCTGAAGTTTTGTCAACTCTGTCGCTTGAGGTGTACTGACTCTAATCTTCAACTCAGACTCTCTCATCACGGTTACTACCATGAAGAAGAACAGAAGCATGAAGATAATGTCAGGAAGGGAGGCCGTTGACACTTCCGGATCTTCTTTCTGACCACCTGGTTTAAACTTTGACATAACTTATATTCTTTTAGTCATACAAGCCAAAGCTTTACCTTTGGCCTGTAATATTATTTTAATATTATCCTTAGCCTTCTTCACCGAAGCTTGTAGATTCTGCCTCTGAGATTACAAGAGGGAAGTCATCTCTGATTCCTTTTTGCTCAGCTTTGGTACAATCTTCATAATTCTTACCATAGCGAATCTGCGCCTGCTCATCCCAAATTTCATTATATGCCGCTCTTAGCTCATTGTATACTTCCATATACGCTTTATAGCTGGTACCACGGTCATTTTTTAATGATACGATTGCTTTGGTCGGAGAATCGGCCAATGTCGGATCATTATTTGGGTTGGTGATGAATAGTTTAGTATCCTCTCTAAGCTCACGAACTGCCATCGGATTCTTACGAACCAAGAGATCATTATTCGCATTTACCAGTACAGAATATATGTTACGGCTATTAAGCTTCACATCATCTGGTGGCTGATCTGACCACTCTGGTAACTTTACTAGGATACCACTGTCCTCAAGGATAGTTGTCGTAACAAGAAAGAATATCAACAAAAGGAATGCGATATCTGCCATTGAACCGGCATTCACCTCGTTTTTCATTCTATCTTTAGCTCTTACTCTAGCCATGATTGACAGTTTTTATTTAAAGATATTAATAACTTCCATTACGATGAAAGAGATAAATGCACCTACTGAAAGTACGATTGCAGTTTTCACAAAACCACTGATCATTTTACTTTCGCTTTCGCTTACATCAAACTCTACCATTGTTTCTGCTAAAGAACCTGTCTCAACACCTGAAGATGCCAAGTAAAGGATTAGCATAAAAGCAGCCAAAGAACCAAAAAGAATCAATCCTTTTTTAGCTCCACCTGGGTTTTTAGCAGCTGAAATAACTCCTAAGATAGCCCAAGCTGCACCTGCAACGATAACCAGGCCGATAGCAGCAGCGATACCGAAACCATTTTCACCCTTTGTAGAGTAAAGTGTGATAGCAGCGATAACAGCCAACAATCCTCCAACTACTAGAGCCAGAACCTGTCCGTTTTTTGATAAATATTTATACATAATCTTAAGTCTTTTAGATTAGAAATAAATTCTTATTTCTTGAATACACCATTCTCAACCATGATATCTACTAGAGAGATAGAAGCATCTTCCATCTTGTTTACGATACCATCAACCTTTGATACGATGTAGTTATAAAAGATCTGAAGAATAATTGCTACGATAAGACCGAATACTGTAGTCAATAGGGCTACCTTAATACCACCTGCTACTACTGTAGGAGAGATATCACCAGCTGCCTCAATATCATCGAATGCACCGATCATACCAATTACTGTACCCATGAAACCAAGCATCGGAGCTACAGCGATAAATAGTGAGATCCAAATCAAACCTTTCTCTAAAAGACCCATTTGAACACCACCGTAAGCAACGATAGCTTTTTCTACTGCCTCAGGTCCGTTACCTGCATTTTTCAAACCTTCATAAAGGATAGATGCTGTAGGTCCTTGAGTAGACTTACAAACTTCCATTGCACCTTCAAGGTCATCTGCTTTAAGACGATCATCGATCTTTCCTAGAAGCTTGTCAGTATTAACTGAAGCAATATTTAAAGTAATAATACGCTCAATACAAAATGCAAGACCAAGAATCAAAGCGATCAATACAAGTGACATAAACTCGTATCCACCTTCGATGAATTTTTCTTTCAATACCTGAAATCCACCTGCCTCTTCAACTACTTCTTCAGTAGCATCAACAGCCATTTCCTCAGCAGCTGGCTCTTCTTCCATTGCCGCAGTAGTGTCAGCAGCAGCTTCTTCCATAGTGGAATCAGCAACTTCTGTAGCTTCTTCAGTAGAAGCTTCCATTTCAGTGTTTTCTTGTCCTTCCTCTGCCTGAGCAAAAGATGCTTGAGCAGTCATTGTCACAAGCCCTAATACAAAAAGTAACGCAAATAACTTTCGCATAGCTAGATAGTTTAACGAATTGTTTTTACAATTAGTGGTT
>OMKD01000170.1 GCA_900299495.1 Sphingobacteriales bacterium | reverse complement strand
TAAGATATTTTGATACGACTCCGATTGGTAAATCGACCACACGCGTGATTAACGATATTGAGACGATCAATTCAATTTTCACCCAAGGTGTAATTACCATTATTTCAGATTTACTTACAGTTTTTACAGTACTTACCATCATGTTCGTTACCTCCTGGAGGTTATCGCTGATCATAATGGTTACCATGCCTCTATTGGTTTATGCTACCTATATTTTTAAAGAAAAAGTGAAGGCATCCTATACCAAGGTTAGGAATAAAATCGCTGAGATGAATGCCTTTTTGCAAGAACGTATTTCAGGTATGCGTATCGTTCAGGCCTTTGGTGCTGAAGGCAGAGAGATGGATGCGTTTAAGCAAATCAACAGATCTTATACCCAGGCTAATTTAGATTCCATATTGTATTATGCAGTATTCTTTCCCGTGGTTGAGATTATCTCAGCACTATCCTTAGGGCTTATGGTCTGGTGGGGCGCAAAGAGTAGTCTGCAGGGGCTTGTAAGTCCAGGTATGTTGGTTGCTTTTCCTATTTACCTGAATATGTTGTATCGTCCTATCCGAATGTTGGCGGATAAATTCAACACCCTTCAGATGGGGCTAATTGCTGCAGAGCGGGTATTTGATGTATTGGATAATAATGATGAAATAGAAAACAAAGGTTCTTATGAGACTGATCGATTGGAAGGTCGCGTTGAGTTTAAGAATGTAGGCTTTGCTTATGATGATAAGAACTACGTGTTGAACGATGTTTCGTTTTCCTTGATGCCTAATCAAACTATGGCTATTGTAGGAAGTACGGGATCAGGGAAGTCGACGATTATAAATCTTTTATCAAGATTCTATGAGATCAATAAAGGAGAAATATTCATGGATGGAAAGGATATTACGTCTTATGAATTAAGTGCTTTACGATCGAGAATGGCAGTTGTCCTTCAGGATGTGTTTTTATTTTCAGGGACGATTATGGAAAATATCACGCTTCGTAATCCCAATATATCAGAGGAGCTTGTACTTGAGTCTGCCAAAAAGATAGGTGCTCATGAATTTATTCAGAAGCTACCTGGAGGATATAATTATGAAGTGCAGGAGCGAGGAGCGACCTTGTCCATGGGGCAACGTCAGCTGGTTTCTTTTGTACGCGCATTGGTTTATGATCCGGATATTCTCATTTTGGATGAAGCAACTTCATCTATCGATCCGGAATCGGAAGAAATCATACAATATGCTATTGAAAAGCTTATTTCAAAGCGAACGTCTATAGTTATCGCGCACAGGCTTTCTACGATTCGTAATGCTGATCGAGTGTTGGTGTTGGATAAAGGTAGAATAGTGGAAAATGGAAATTATGATGAGCTTCTTGAGATCGAAGATGGCTACTTCAGAAAATTGCACGATATGCAATTCCTTGCCGTAAAATAAATTTATCGAGAAAATGTACTCAATAGGGTGCTTAGAACCTCTGCTTGTCTAATAGATACAACTTTATAGGTTTCTAATTCGTATTTTTATCGTACTAAAGAAGAAAATAGAATAATGACTAACAGAATATTTAGAGTTAATCCACTTACAGGACTTTTAGTGTTTGTACTTTTTGCAGCGCTTACCTGGTTTATCATTAGCGGTTTGTGGAAACTGCTTAGTGTATTGGCTCCTTTCCTTTTCCTCGCGTCATTTTTATTGGATAAAAATGTGCCAATCAACTTTTTCAAGTGGTTGGGGAAACAATATAAGATCAATGTCGTAGGTGGACTTTTTATCACACTCATGTGTGGTATAGCCTTCCCTTTTGTATTTGCTTTTCTTTTTGCAAGGTCTTTAATGAACTACCGATTAGGTAAATCAAGAAAAACTCCTAAACAAGATATCGAAGGAGACTATATCGACTTTGAGGAACTTGAGGATCCTATTGAACTTCCCAGATTAAATAAGAAGTAGTTTGCTTAGCTTTGCATGGATCTCAGGATTGGTTCTTGTCAGTTTATATTTCAGGAATATTTGGAAATATTATAAGCTGAATAAAAGACCTTATGTAGGAGATCTTGTAGGGGAGCTTCCAGAGTTGACTGTAATTGTTCCATTCAGAAATGAAGCTCCACACTTAAGCGAGCGAATCCAATCCCTTTTGCAACAAGATTACCCTAAATCAAAATTTAGGGTTTTATTGGTTAATGATCATTCTACCGATGATTTTCGGAAGCATTTGCTTGATTTACCGAGCCATTTTTCAGTGTTGAATCTTCCTGACCAGCTTCAAGGTAAGGTGAGTGCATTGGATTATGCCATTGAGCTAACGCATTCCGAATGGATTGTTTGTTCTGATGCTGACTGCACAACGGGAAAGAATTGGTTGAGGTCGTTTTTTGAAAATGAACTTGCTGATGACACTATTGCTTTGTGTGGTCCTGTTCGTATACAATCTGACGGCAGCCTTATTCAGGAACTGCAATTCTTGGATATGATTGGCGTGATGGGCATGACAGCTGCAGGGCACAGAGGACTGGATTTTGCATTTGCAAACGGTGCAAATCTTGCTTTTCGTAAGAGCGCTTTCTTAGAAGTCGGAGGATTTAAGGGAAGCGAACAATGGCTGGCAGCTGATGATATGTGGCTGATAAGCAAATTCTCTAACTTGAAAAATAAGCAAATCCTTTTTATAGATAAACCAACAGCTGAGGTAACAACTTTCCCTGAGTTGAATTGGGGCAGCTTTTTTAAGCAAAGAATTCGGTGGGCTGGAAAAACATCTTCCTACACCAATCCAAATATGTTTTATCAGATAGGTGTGGCCTATGCTTTCAGTGTTTACTTGTTGGTTGTAGCTTTATTATGTCTTGTGGATGTTTCTTTTCTTGCTGTACTGGTGGTTTTCTTCGTAGGGCGGTTTTCAGCAGATTTTTTGTATCTCCAATTTATGACCAAAAAGTATGGACACCAGTTGGATAGGCGATCATATCTTATGGTACAATGTTTGCATATTTTTTATATTGTAGCAGCAGGTTTCCTGGCATTGGGTAAAAAGCGTTATAAATGGAAGGACAGAATCTTGAATTGAGATATGACCAGTCTAAAGGACATTTAAATCTTTCAGGTACCCATCTGAAATCAATACCTAAGTTTATATTCAAGCTGCCAGGCTTAAAAACGTTGGATCTAAGTAATAATCATATCAGCAGGATCCCTGAGTCTATTTTCTTTTTACCGAGTCTGATTAAGTTGGATCTGTCTAAGAATAGAATTCGTCGTATTCAAATAAAAACGAAGGACACTTCTAAGGTCAGGTCATTAATTCTTTCCGATAACAAAATCAGTGATATCTCAGGATTTGCTAATAGATTTCCCGAACTCCAGCAGTTATATGTAGTGAAAAATAAGATAGATGCATTGGAAGAAAACATGTTTGCGGGGATGTCTTTACTCAGGACTTTGAATCTATCTGTTAATAAATTGGATAAGTTGCCCAAATCACTAACAAAGGCAAGTCTATTAAAAGTCTTAGTATTACAGCGAAATCAAATCGAACAGTTTCCTTCCTTGCTGATGAAACTTCGCTTTTTGGAAGATTTAGATCTGTCATACAATCCGTTAAATGAATGGCCAACAGATTTGCTTGGGTTTGAATTTATAAGAAAGCTCAATTTGTATAAGACCTCTATACCTAACTTACCCAAATCAATATTTACATTGCCTCGAGTTGCGGAGCTCGATATTAGAGGCTTAACTTTTGATCCTTACCATGTGTTGGAATCTAATCCTGCCTTGAACAAGATAAGAACGAAGTTTGCTATTCGTGCTTTCCTCAGTTTTGCAAGAAAGTGTGCTAATAAGGATGTGGACGCTGAATTTAGAAAAACATTATTTGAGATAATTGTAGAGCAAAAAGAACGTATTCCTGATGAGGAGGAGATAAGAGAAGCACTTAAAAAGTTGTCAAGTGGTTTTGTGGATAAAGCTCGTTATCAGCAATATCAAAAAAATAATGCTCAAGAATCGATTGATATAAATTTCAAGTGTACATTTTTCTTAGATAAATCTTGTCAGGTGCCAGCGTATCTTAAAAAGAAATGGGCGAATAATCTAGGTTTAGATATAACGGATATTGTTGACCATGCAGACGTTGTTGTATTTGGTATAAAAGGCACTGAATTTATGTTTGAATCCAATCATGTAAGTTTAAATCAATTTTTGAGGGGGATTTCTGCGGATTTTGGCATATCAAATAGAAAAAGAGTATATATTGAAAGTCTTATAAGTGCATCTTCCCCTAAATTTCGTAAAATAGGTATGGACTTAATTCTTGGTAGAGGGTTGGTCGCAGAATTTGAAGATGAACTGAAGAAGGCAATTAAACTGCCAGACTCAATTACTCACAATGCAATGTTGAATCTTTTAAGGAATCTAAACTAATCAGGACATTTGTCGTTTATTGTCTGAACGAGGTTAAAGCTGAGAATCAGGATTCAATAAAGTTTAGATTATGGAATCTTAAGTCAAAGGCCCTAGTTGTTAAATGTGAGTAGATTGTACAATTACACGCTTTGTAATTCAATTTAATAGATAGACCAAACTTGAAAACCACATGGTTAGATATTTACTTCCAACTGTCTTTCTTATGTTTCTGTCCTTATGTTTGACAGGACAAAATACTCAGCAATACAGCTTGTATGCACTCAATCCTGCTGCATTTAATCCAGCAGCAACCGGATTGTCAGAAAATGTTATTGTTTCTGGTGGTGTCCGAAATCAATGGAGTGGATTCGTTGGTTCACCATTGAGTCAGCATATCAATGTTCAGATGGGAGCGGAGCCCCTTTCTGGAGGCTTGGGATTGTTTTTTGAGCAAGAACAATTGGGTTCAACAAAAGGAAACAGAGTAGGTTTGTCCTACGCATATAACTACTATATCAATCGAGACTCAAGAATCAGGTTGGGTCTGACTGCATACTGGCAGGACTTTTCATTAGATGGTTCTCTGATTCGTACACCAGATGGTTTATATGAAGGAGGAATACCAAATCATGAAGATGCTTTGTTCACAAATGGTCTTATGCAGGGAAGTAATTACAATACGGATGTTGGGGTATTATATGTCAATGACCAGTTTACGGCAGGTTTGTCTGTACTGAATGTCGCAGAAGGTGTAAAAGTACTTGATGGATTAAATGTAAGATCCGGTCGTTCTTATTATTTATACCTGGCCAATACTTTTGAGGTAGGTCGTAAGATGGAATTGACCCCAAGTATTTTATTAAAATCAATTTTGTCGCAGAGCCAACTAGATGCGGGTGTGAAAGTTTCTTATGATGACAATATAGTATTTGGAGCATCGTTCAGAGGATACAGCAGCATGTCAATTGATGCTGTGGTGCCATTTGTTGGATACTACTTTGGTGAGCGAGTGAGTGTTTATTATGCATATGATATAGGAGTATCAGCATTGAAAACGGTACATGGAGGTTCTCATGAATTGTTTATAAGATATGATTTGGGCAAGGCTGTGTGGAAAGGGAAGTTACCTCCGATAATATATAATCAACGCTACAAAAGGTGATTTTAACACCAATAAATTGTTGTTTTATGTATTAATAGTTAGTTTAGTCACGAATAAAACTGCTAAATTTTAGTAATTTATATAAAGGTTTCTGAGGGCCTTAATCTGCCCTTCACAATTTAGTTTATTTTATAAATCACTGTTAAACATTAGATTTAAGCTATTTTTCCTAAGTAAAACTTAAGTTTTATCTGATATTTTCGAGATTTTAAAAATTTCATTTTGTGATAAATGATTAAGGAACTATATTTACGAACTCTTATCAAAATGAAGGAAAACTCGGGTGTAAAATGAAGAATTTACTAAAGACATCTTTCGCATTCATGTTACTATTATTAGTAATGTCTTGCGGATCTCGCGAAAATGGTCAATTACTAGGTGTTATTGATCGTCCAGCATGGAATGGTATAAACCCTTACGGAATGGTTTATATTCCTTCTGGAACATTACATATCGGAAACAGTGATGCGGATATATCCGAGACTCACGTTCAAAGACCGAAATCAATCTCAATTCAAGGTTTTTACATGGATGAAACCGAAATCACAAACAACGAGTATCGTCAGTTTGTGTATTGGGTTAAGGACTCCATTGCACATTCAATTCTTGATAACACATATGAATCAGAAGATGGAAGTGAGACTTACATCGATTGGTATGCTGATATCGATTGGGAATCTGAAGAACTAGAAGAAATGTTCTATTCTGGTAACAATAAGTTTGCTGGAAAGAAAGAACTTGATGTGAGCAAGCTAGAATATGAATACCAATGGTTCGATTGGAAAAGAGCAGCTCATGATAAAGGAAAATCTCCAAGAAGAAGCTTCATTATGGAAGAGGAAGTTAACGTATACCCAGATACTATGGTATGGGTTCGTGATTTCTCTTATTCTTATAATGAGCCAATGACTCGTAACTATTTCTGGCACCCGGCATTTGACAACTACCCTGTAGTTGGTGTAAACTGGTCAATGGCTAATGCATTCTGTTACTGGAGAACTAAGCTTTGGAACTCTTATGCAGCTGATGGTGTAATTTCGGAAGATTTTCGTTTACCATATGAGCATGAGTGGGAATACGCTTCTAGAGGTGGTCACGATTTAGCACCATTCCCTTGGGGAGCTTACTATATTAGAAATTCAAAAGGATGTCTACTGGCTAATTTCAAGCCTGGTCGTGGTAATTATCCAGAGGATGGTGGTTTGTATACTGTAAAAGCAGATGCATACTATCCAAACGATTACGGATTATTTAACATGGCAGGTAATGTAGCAGAGTGGACTATGTCGTCATACGAAGCAGGTGCTTATGCACATATCCATGATTTAAATCCGGATATCCGCTACGATTCTAAAGATGATGATCCAATTGCATATAAGAGAAAAGTAATCCGTGGAGGATCTTGGAAAGATGTTATGCACTTCCTTCAAACTGGTACCCGTCACTGGGAATATGAAGACACTACTAAGTCTTATATCGGTTTCCGTTGTGCACTTACATTCCTTGGTCGTTCTATCGATGACTTCTAGGAATACCTCAATTCAATTTTGTGGATGCCAATTATTCCCAATTGGCATCCATAATTTACCATTAAATATTTTTGTTGAAAAAAAATTCTCCGATAGATGTAACTTTTTAGTTTTATCTAATTGTAAGGGTGAACACAGCAATTATTTTTTTATATCCATTGACTAATCAAAATTAAATTTAAGGAAATGAGTTTAGTAAAATCTAAAGGTTTCAAATACGCTAAGAACTTGATTATTGGTGTTGGTGCAGCAGTTGTACTTATGGGTGCACTATTTAAATTACAATCTTGGCCATATGCATCTGAGATGCTTATCGTAGGTCTAAGTGTAGAGGCATTAATCTTTTTGATGCTAGGTGTTATTGGACCAGACAAAGATTACTACTGGGAAAAACTTTACCCAGGACTATCTGACTATGAATCAAACATTGCACCACTTACAGCTGGTGACATGGGTGACATGAATAAAGGACTAAACTCTGAGGTTGTTGAGTCTAAATTAAGCGGAATGCTTGATGAGCTTAAAACAATGTCAGGATCGCTTTCTTCTTTGAAAGCACTTCAGGAAATCGATTTCTCTGGAACTTCTGAGCAGGTAAGAGCTATGGGTAGCTTTTACACTCGTCTTAACGAGGCGATGGCTGACCTTAGTGATTCTGTTGAAGATACTAAAGCATACAAAGATCAACTGGCTGCTTTGAACCAGAATCTTGGATCTTTGAATTCAGTATATGGTAACGTACTTAACGCGATGTCTAACATCGGTAAGAACTAATCAGTATCTGAGTCAAATTATTTTTTAATCACTAAAAAAAAGATCCATGTCAATTCCTAAGGAACCGCGGCAGCTGATGATTAACCTGATGTATCTGGTTTTGACAGCACTGCTTGCGTTAAATGTTTCTGCCTCTGTAATGAACGCATTCTTTACATTGGAGAAAAGTATGCTTACTTCAAATGAAATCGTAACAACCAGTAACGAAAAAGTATTGGATGCGATTAAGAAAGAAGCTGAAGCTTATGAAGGTGATACGTTGAAGCAAATTGCGCTTACTAAAGCAACACAGGCTAAGCAAATCGCTGATGATTTCGATAAATATATCGAAGACATATACACAAATATATTCGATGCTGCTGGTGGTGAAGATCCGAAAAAACCGGGTTCTAAAATACCAAAAGACAAGAAGAACAAGGATATCACGACTCGTTTACTTGTGGATGGTCAACCAAAAAAAGGAGTAGATCCAATAGGTCCACAAATCTATGCAAAGATTATTCAAACTAGAGATGCTTTAAAAGCACTAGTATCAGTTGAAAAGCAAGAAACTCTTGAGAGTGCAATGCCTCTAGGTCGTAATATCGAAAATTGGAAAGAAGGTTTGAACCTTAAGAAAGCAGACAAGAATATGACTTGGTCTACTTACAAGTTCCGCCAGATGCCGGTAGCGGCAGTTATTCCAATCCTTCGTTCATTCCAGGCAGATGCTAAAACTTCAGCTTCTGCAGTAATGAATGAGATGTTTGCAGAGTCAAAAGGTGAAATCATCAAATTCGATGCTTTCTTCCCAGTAGCTTCTGCTAAATCAAGCTACGTACTTCAAGGTGAGAAATATGAAGCTGATATCTTCCTTTCTGCATTCTCTACTGCCGCAAGTGAATCTACTAAGATTTACGTAAATGGTAGAGAGATTCCAATGGAAGAAGGTAAAGGTGCTTTCTCAACAACTGGAGGTAAATTAGGTACGAACTCTTATAATGTTAAGATTGACGTAACTAACCCACTTACTCAGGAAACTGATTCTTACGAGCAAAAATTTGAGTTCGAAGTAGGTCAGCCATCTATCGCTGTTGCAGCGGATCAGATGAATGTATTCTACATTGGTGTTGATAACCCTGTAACAGTTTCTGCTGCTGGTATCAATTCAAATTCCATCAAAGTAAGTATGACTGGAGAAGGTGGTGGAACCATCAGTAAGGTTAAAGGAAGTTCATACAATGTAGAGGTTAAAAAGCCAACTGGTAATGCTAAGTTCGCTTACGTAACCGTTACAGGAGGACCTAAGCCGGTTAAAGTACCATTCCGTGTTAAGCGTATTCCAGATCCAGTTCCAGCACTTTCGCCAGGTGTACACGAAGGAAACTTGGGTAACGGAACATTCAAAGCTTACCAAGGTGTAATGGCAGAGTTGAAAAACTTTGACTTTGACGCAAGATGTAATATTCAGGAGTATGATCTAGTGCGTATCGCAAATCGTCAGGATCCAGTTACTTCTCAAAATAAAGGTGCTAAGTATAATTCTAAATCTATACGTTTAGTAAACCAGGCTAAGCCAGGTGATACTTATTACTTTAGAAATATTAAAGGTAAATGTCCAGGTGATATCGCAGGTCGTAGCTTGCCATCAATGGTATTTACAATCAGATAAAATTAATTCTTCTCATAAGACCGGATTTAACTATCCGGTCTTATATTAAAATTGCTGTATAATGAAGAAGACTCTTAATGTTTTAGGTTTAATTATGTCCCTTATGGTATTTGTTATGCCCATGGGATTGTTCGCCCAGGGTGCTCCAACTGGTGTGACAACTGAATCAGGGGAACCTTTAGACGACCGTCCAGTTATTGACGGTGTTGTAGAGGAAAAACTGGTTATTGAATCTCGCGTTCTTCCATATGACCATGTTCGTGAAGCGGATATTCTATGGCAACGTAAGATTTGGAGAGTTATTGATACTCGCGAAAAAATGAATAAGCCTTTTGCTTATCCTGAGCGTCCTTTCTTTACTATCCTTTTGGATGCTGCGATTAATGGTGATATCACAGTTTATAGTCCGGAAAATGATAAATTTACGGTTCCATTAACTCAAGAAGAAGTTGCGGCTAAAGCTTCAAGAATCGATACCGTAGTAACTTTCGATATCGAAACCTACGAGGAAAAAATTACTGTTACTAAGAACGATATTAACCCAGAAGATATCAAACGTTTCCGTGTGAAGGAGGTCTGGTTTATCGATGAAGAGTCTTCAGAAATGAGAGTTCGTATCCTTGGAATTGCTCCTATTAAGGATGTACTTAACGAGGATGGATCATTCGCATTTGAAGAAGCTATGTTTTGGGTGTATTATCCGCATGCAAGAGAACTTCTTGGTAGCGAGAAAGCATTCAACCCTGGAAATGGTGCTTCACCATTGTCTTGGGAAGATATGCTTGAATTCAGATACTTCTCTTCTTATATTTATAAGAAAGAAAACGAATTCAACGAACGTCTTAAAGATTATCTAACAGGTATCGACATCTTATATGAAGGTGAGAAGATCCGTAATGAAATCTTTAATAAAGAACAAGATTTGTGGTCGTACTAATCGTTTAGTATTCATAAATCAAAAACCGAATCAGTATTTACTGATTCGGTTTTTTTTATTGGATAAATTCCCAAGCTGAACGATAAGCCTTTTCTGTATCCACATAGTCTAGGAATTTAGAATAAAACCTGTCTTGTGATATGGTGCCACTATCTCCAACTAGCACCAGCATACGCTTTGCACGGGTCATAGCTACATTCATTCTGCGATAGTCTCTCAAAAAGCCGATATCTCCCTTTTCATTACATCGAACCAGAGATAAATACACAACATCTTTTTCCTGTCCTTGATAACCATCAATCGTACTCACCGTAATTCTGTGGTCTGCTAGGTCCAAATCTTCATTTAGGGCATCGCTGATATGCATTACTTGCTCCTTGTATGGAGAAATAATTGCTATCTCTGCCTGATCTCCTTCATTCTTACAAGCTTCTATCAATTGAAGTAGATGCTCACGAATAATTAGAAATTCCTCAGGATTATATCGGCTCTTAGAGGAAGGATTTATTTTCTCTTCAAATCCACAACCTGCTGTATCTATAAACTGCAGAGGCTGATTCTCTGAAATTTTTAGCTTTTTATTGGCTACTTTATCTGAAGCTTTTAACGCGCCAGCATAAAATTGACTATTTGAAAAATGCATGATTTTTTCATGCATACGGTATTGGATATTGAGCAGATTTGAATGTCCCATTCTTTCAAGTGCATACTCTAGCAAGGTCTTTTCAAACTTCAACTTCCTAGCCTGATCTGATTTAACGGTAGGGGGCAATTGATAAGGATCTCCAACAAGTGCGACCTTAGATGATTTAGCAATAGGTATCCAGCATGAAGGCATGAGTGCCTGAGCAGCCTCATCAATTATACACATGGGGAATTCCATATTCTCAAGAACACGGTCACTTGCTCCTACCAGCGTACAGCATATGACCTGGGAGCTGCTAATGATTTGTTCAACGAGTCTTTTCTCTAGCTGATTAGCCCAGGTTTCAAGTTCGGCAGCCTCCTGAAACAAACCCTTTCGTTCCATATATGCTTCCCGATCAAAATTTCTTTTAAATCGCTTTGCTTTTCGGCGAGCCTCGGCGGCATCCTTACGGATTTTTTTTAGCGTTTTTGATTCAGGGTGAGTACCTAGTTTGGCCTCCAGAGTGTGCATTAAAAGTTCTTCATTGACTCTTGAAATATTACCTATACGTAGAACAGAGACCCCCTCATTAGCTAGGCGCTCAGTTAAGAGATCAACAGCCGTGTTAGAAGGTGCACAGAGTAATAGATTATTCATGCGCTTTGTTAATTCCTTCACAGCTTCTACGATAGTAGTTGTTTTTCCTGTACCTGGAGGTCCATGAATGATGCTAACCAGCTTACTGTCAACTAATCCATTAAGCGCGTTATTTTGCGATTCATTTAATTTGTCTATTTGGATATTTTGAGACAATACAGATTCTTGTTTTTTGAATCCTAAGAGTATGTCCCGTATCTCTGCAGTTCTGTTTTTCTCAGCCTCTTTGATGAGTTTGTGTGCTTTGGTCATCTCCACATAAGAGCGTTCTTCAAATCCCAGATCAACACCACACATACCTTTATCAATCCACTCCGGATAATCCTTTGAAGAAAGGATTACCTTCATCTTATCCTTTTCCACAAAATGGATAACTCCATTCTGTTCAACTTTCTGGGCAGATGCATATTGAGTAAATAAGCGGACTGTATTTCCACTTCTGAATTTATGGGCTTTACCCAATTCATTTACTCTATTGAAGATGACAAAAGCTCTTCCTCCAATTGTGTACCCTTTCTTTTGGATATCAAGTGGGTACCAGCTATATCCT
This sequence comes from Sphingobacteriales bacterium, assembly GCA_900299495.1. GTDB lineage: Bacteria > Bacteroidota > Bacteroidia > Chitinophagales > Saprospiraceae > AM-2324. The sequence continues at coordinate 4,411 of OMKD01000170.1, read as the reverse complement.
TCCTTTTTACGTTCGTTTAAGGGCATACGTAGAACCCAGTCCTGAAAGTGCTTTCTTTCATGTTCTCGTTCAGCATTTAAACCTTCCAAACTTTTATTTAGCAGATTATTTAACTCACTTCTGTTGTTCAAAAACTTATTCGTCATTACCTTGTTTTTAGGTATCCATCTTAAAGACAACAAATATGATTGAAAAAGGTCTAAAAAAGAGATTCACAAATCAATTTTCTTCCTACAAAAACCTGATTCCATTCTTTAAAATGATATGGGAGACGAGTAGCAGGTATACGAGTCTAAATATACTTCTAAGGGTGATCAAGGCTGCTATACCGCTAAGCATGCTTTATGTGGGAAAAGAGATTATTGATACGGTGCTAGATTTGATCTCTGATAGTCCTTCACTGGAAACTCAAACGCTATGGATACTTCTTGTTGTGGAATTGGGTTTGGCTGTTTTATCGGAAGTTCTAAACAGACAGATCAGTTTGGTGGATGCTCTATTGGGAGATCTATTTTCCAATAAAACCTCTGTGGAAATGATACAGCATGCAGCAAAGCTTGATTTGTACCAATTTGAAGATGCTGAGTTCTATGATAAGATGGAACGTGCTCGTAGACAAACAATCAATCGTTCTGTTCTGATGTCTATGGTATTGGAACAGTTGCAAGATCTTATTACCCTTTTCTTCCTGGGTGCAGGTATTATCTTCTTCAACCCATGGTTGATTCTTATCCTTGCGGTTGCTGTTGTTCCTAATTTCCTGGGTGAAGCCTTTTTCAATGCAAAGCAATTTAGTTTGACCCGTTCATGGACACCTGAACGAAGGGAATTAGATTACTTTAGATACCTGGGAGTTAGTTATGAGTCGGCTAAAGAAATTAAGGTTTTCAACCTGCAAGGATTTATATCTGAGCGATTCAAAGTATTAGCTGATCGGTATTTTTTAGCCAATAAAAAGATAGCTGTTAAGCGTGCATGGGTTGGAGCAGCCTTGTCACTCATCGGTACACTGGCTTATTATGGAGCTTATGTGTTCATTCTTATACAAACTCTAAATCTAGTAATCACGGTTGGTACACTTACTTTTTTGTCTGGATCTTTTAGTCGGATGCGCAGTATGCTGCAAGCCTTTACCGTTCGGATCAATCGAATAGCTGATAGTGCCTTGTATTTGCAAGATTTGTTTGATTTTTTTGCGATCAAACCGAATATAAGCGATGGTGCATCTGCAAGGAATCTGCCCAAAGCTATTCAAAAAGGTATTGAGTTTGTGAATGTGAGTTTTAAATATGATGGTGCAGAAAATTATGCAATAAGAAATTTGTCCTTTAAAATTAATCCAGGAGAAAAGATTGCACTGGTAGGGGAGAATGGAGCTGGAAAAACAACCATAGTTAAGTTGCTTTCCAGGTTGTATGATCCTAGTGAAGGTGAAATCCTCATTGATGGGATTAATATTAAAGACTATAAAATAAATGATCTCAGAAATGCTGTTGGAGTCATCTTCCAGGATTATCAAAAGCTGCAGATGTCTATTCGGGAAAATATAGCGGTTGGAAATATTGCTCAACTGGATAATCAACCACGTATCGAATCAGCTGCTTATAAGAGTCTAGCAAAGGAAGTGGTAGACGGTTTTGAGATTGGTTACGATCAGATTCTTGGGAAACGTTTTAAGACAGGTGTTGAATTATCCGGAGGTCAGTGGCAGAAGATTGCTATTGCAAGAGCTTACATGCGTGATTCTCAGATCTTGATTTTAGATGAACCTACATCTGCCTTGGATGCCAGAGCTGAGCATCAGGTATTCCTCCGTTTCGCAGAATTGATTGAAGATAAAATCGCAGTATTGATATCTCACCGATTTTCAACAGTACGTATGGCGGATAAAATATTGTTTTTAGAGCATGGTCAAAAGTTAGAGTATGGCAGTCATGATGATCTAATTGCCAAGCAAGGAAAGTATGCTGAGTTATTTAATTTGCAGGCGGCGGGCTATAAATAATTTGTATAGCTCATAGAAAAGCACGCCATAAACAAAGAGATATTCTAGCGTCACTAGCTGGTAGTAATTATCCTCGTAGATACTGTATTTACTGTAACTTAAGAAGGCTAAAAAGGACCATAAGTGTATGAATCGGTAATTGGTAAATATGGAAAGCATAATGGGCAAGGCCAAGTACCAGGGGTGTATAGTTGTACCTAGGAAAAGATAGATGCAGAATGCCCAAAAACTTATTTGCATCAAACTTAATAAATCTCTTTGCTTGTTCTTTAATGCAAGTCCTACAATCGTCAGTAATGTGATTAGGCTTAAGGCAGGACCAACAATCGATATAAGTCCGTAACCTTTTACCATCTTCACAATACTATTAATTAAAAAATAGATGCTGGCATTGAATTCGAAATTACGGAAGTAAAGATCCAGGCTTCTGCCGAAATTATTTATGAATTCCAGATTGAATACCGGTAGAAAGAAGATGCAAAGGAATATGAATAGAGCAATACCATAAATTAGTAGGTCTTTTAAACGCATTCTTTTCAAAAGGAAAACCTGTGGAATCAGGGTAAGTAACTTTGCGGCAATAGAGCCTGACATTAGCATTGCTGCAAGCACAATCCGTTGTTTACTTAGTAAATAAATAGCGCCAACAAAGAAGCATATCATAAAGGCCTCAAAGTGCATATTCCCACCTAATTCAATTATGATAAGTGGGTTTAAGCTGTATAAAAGTATCTTTTCTTTACAAAGTCCAAAGTGTTTTAATAGTTTGATTAGGAGTAGGATAGTGTATGTTTCTGCTGCGAAAATCAAGGCTTTTAAAACCATGCTAAAGGTGTAAATATCACCAGCACTAATACTACTCCCTAATTTAAAGATCAATTGTGCAAAGGGTGGATACACACTGAAATAATCCGGAGAGTTGAGTTGTTCGAATAGTGCTGTTGTAAGTACAGTAGGTTCAAGCTGATTTTGAAAGTAGTAGCTAGGTACTTGTTCGAAAGGATCATAGCCCAGATTCAGTAAATGACCATCCCAAATAAATCTGTAGATATCATCGGAAAGATTTGGAAAGGCAAATATCATTGAGAACCGTAGGGCAATACCAAGATAAAGCCACATTGTCCAAAAGCTGCTTTTTTGAGCAATCATATAAATAAGGAAGGCTAGAGCAATTAGACTGATTAGATAAATAAAATCAGATTGCTCAAGCCTATAACTGATCAAAAGGAGTGTCGCTGAAAAAACGATTAGTAAGGACAGGTTCCAAAACTTATTGGATCGAATCTTTTGCAACAATTCCTTCATCTTATTTCCTTAGTTGCAAGTGTTTGATGCTGTAAAAACAGATGCTACCGAATCCTATCATCAACAAGAAATGGAAAATGATAAAGGTGAGTTGACCGGTGTAAATTCCATAGCCTATCGCAATAGCAAAAAGCAGGGATAAAAAGCCTTCTATCAAGGTAGAGGCTGGTATTTTTTTCGCTAGATAGTTATTGGAGTTGATCTTATCCTTTACTGTTTTTAGATTGAATTTAGGTGTTCGAATAAAAGGAGACTTCTTGCCTTTGAACCCTTGGATAACTGCGATACTATTGTGCAAGGATAAACCCATAGATAGCCCGAGAAACAACGGGAAAAGTACAACAAATTTGATGATCTTCTTTGAATAGCTATCTGTATTAAAGAAGGCCCTTACATTACCAATATAGTAGATGGAGATAACCGATAACCAGCCCAGCATGAAGTACGAGTAAATTCCTATAGGTATATGTTTTAACTCGGGAAGTATGAATAGTAATGGTATAGAACTTAGAGCAGCAACAAGGATAACTACAAAGATGGAAGATCCAAGCAAGTGCGAACTGGCGTGCAGTTTTTGACCGAATTTAAGATCAGAACGCCATACAGTAGGAAGCATTTTTTTTGCAGTTTCTGCTCCTCCTTTCATCCATCTGAATTGTTGAGATTTCAGACCATTCATTTCTGCAGGTAACTCTGCAGGTGATCCTACCTCTTCCAAATAGACTATTTCATAACCTTTTAGTTGTGTACGAATACTTAAGTCTAAGTCTTCTGTAAGGGTATCTGCCTGCCAGCCTCCAGCATCCTGAATGGCTGATCGTCTCCATACACCTCCTGTACCATTGAATTGGAGCAAATAATTTCCGGCTTTACGACCTATTTGTTCCACTGAAAAATGCACGTTCAGCTGTAAGGCCTGAAGTTTTGTGATCAGTGAATAATCTTCATTGATATGTTCCCAACGTGTTTGAACCACACCGATCTTTTCATTTCTGAAGTGCGGGATGGTCTTTTTTAGGAAGTCTGCATTGGGCAGAAAGTCTGCATCGAAGATGGCTAAGAAATCACCTTTAGCGATGTCCATATCATATTGTAGAGCTC
>OMKD01000169.1 GCA_900299495.1 Sphingobacteriales bacterium | reverse complement strand
GTCAGCACCAATATGCTTTGAGTTCATAACATCGTAAGCACCACCATAAGCCTTTCTGGTGATCATAGTTATCCTAGGCACTGTGGCTTCACTGAAAGCATAAAGTAACTTCGCTCCATTAGTAATAATACCATTCCACTCCTGATCTGTACCAGGTAAGAAACCTGGGACATCAACAAGAACCAACAATGGAATATTGAAGCAATCACAAAAACGAACAAATCGTGCACCCTTCTTTGAACTTTCCACGTCCAGAACGCCTGCAAGGCTCATCGGCTGATTACCTATAATACCGATGCTCTTACCTCCTATTCTTGCAAAACCAACTACGATATTATCCGCATATTGCTCATGCACCTCATAGAAAGAGTCTTCGTCTACCATCCCATTGATTACTTCTTTAATATCATAAGGCTGATTTGCATTTTCAGGAACGATATCTCTTAACTGAGGTCTCATTTCATCGCCCATTTCAAACGGAAGATCAAATGCTTGCTCCTCACAGTTTTGAGGTATATAGCTCAACAATTTTTTGATCTGATTGATACAATCCACATCATTCTGAGCGGTAAGATGCGTAACCCCCGACTTTGAGGCATGGGTAACTGCACCACCTAACTCTTCAGAACTTACCTCTTCATTGGTTACTGTCTTTACAACATTTGGTCCTGTGACAAACATGTAAGAAGACTGCTCCACCATAATAATGAAGTCAGTTATTGCAGGCGAATAAACTGCTCCACCGGCACAAGGCCCCATAATTGCAGAGATTTGAGGAACGACACCTGAAGCTCTTACATTTCGGTAAAAGATATCTGCATAGCCTCCAAGGGACGATACCCCTTCCTGAATACGCGCGCCCCCAGAATCATTCAAGCCTACTACAGGATTTCCTGTCTTAACAGCTAGATCAAGGATTTTACAAATTTTCTCTGCATGGGTTTCAGATAATGAACCACCAAATACCGTAAAGTCCTGTGCATAGACATATATGGTCTTACCATTCACAGTTCCGTAACCGGTAATTACACCATCTCCAAGAATCTTTTGATTCTCCATACCAAAATCAGTAGAGCGATGGGTTACCAGTTGACCAATCTCTTCAAAGGATCCTCTATCTAAAAGTAACTCAATACGCTCTCTAGCTGTAAGCTTTCCTTTTGCATGCTGCTTTTCTATACGGGCAGTACCACCTCCAAGCTCTGCTTCTGCCTTCAATGCGGCTAACTTATTCAACTTATCTTCCATGCCTGTTTTTATTTTTTTCTCAACACCATACCTCTACCTACAGAATAGGTTTTACCGGTAAATAATATTCTATCTATTTTAATGATCAGATCAGTAATTTTTGCCAATGCCGGTTCTTTTAAACTTGGTCTCATGGTCAATTTATGATCTTCTATAGTTCCATCATTTAGATTCTTTGAGTTACTCTTGAATATAGACTGAATGATGCCTGTCCAATACATTTCCAGCAAGCCAATTAAGTAGCCACTCAAACCAAAATTTTGCAATATTTCCATGTCGTTCTCACCAGCCCATTGCTCCACTTTATCCATATCTACCAAATACTCATGACCAAATGCATATGCGCCCTGTGAAATCTTACGATTAGCACCAAACATGGATAAGATTCGGTTAATAGGGTCATAGGTGAATGGGAATTTTAACTGAGGATAGGTTAGAAATACCAGCCCATTGGATTTAAGTACTCTAGACATTTCCTTGACCATTTGTTCAGGGTCTCCAACATGCTCCATCACATCAACCGAAATAATCAAATCAAAACTTGCATCCTGAAATGAAAGGTCTAGCGCATTTTCCACCCTATAATCTATGTTCCCGAATTCCTTATTTAGCTCCTCTGCAAAATTAACATCTTTAGGATTAATATCGCAGGAGACGAGTTTTTCTACAGATGCACTGATCATTGGATCATAATCCCCTTCTCCGGTACCCAAGTTTAAAACATTGGACAATCTTCGGTTTCCGTATGTTTTAAGCCTTGACTTTACGAAAAGATATCTGTTTCTATATGTTGGAAATAATAGTTTGTAATTCATTCAATTGCACTTATCATCTTATACTCGAATACTTGTTCAGCATCTCTACCGCCTTTTCATTATCCCCCATTGATCTATAAATATCAGAGGCTAATTTGTAAGCTTCCCTTGACGCAGGGTTTAACTGCAGATGTTTCATAACATTATTCAATGCAGCGTTATAATCTCCTATCCTCAAGTGACAATAGGCGATATAGTAATAGGCCAAATTATAGTCCGGATCGATTGCCAATACCTTTTGGAAAGTTCGAATGGCTTCAGTTAATTTACCCGAATTCAATAAACCATTGCCCTTGAAAATATAGATCTGAGAATAATCAGGCGCTAATTTAATATAATCATCAGCATATTTTACAGCATCATCCCATTTCTGTAATCCAAGACAGGTTCTTGTCATACCCAATAAAGCATCCGGATGATTTGGATAAGCCTCTAATTCTTGCGAAAATGCATTATAAGCGGAAACAAAATCATTATTTCGAATAGCTTGCTCTCCTGCAAAGATTGCACCTCCACCTTTTTCAACTGAAAGTAATGGAATATTATCTGCATCTATAGTGAATAAGCTTCGAGAGTTTGGCCAATTACCTGACCTCAGCTGACCTGATCTAATGTATCTAGTAGGGAATATTCCGTAATCCCAATTCTTTGAATATCTGGAGTAATATTTTACATAGCCTGTCTTAACCCTACCCTGATATTTATTTTGGATATACTTCTGCAGACTATAAGAGAAATGAGAGACAACCATTACGGTATCGCCTTCAGGGAAATAACCACGCTCATCCATTTCCTCAATCGCCTGCTTCAAACTTACGCCCCAATAATCCGTCTCATAATTTCCAAATGCTCCATTCGTACCACCTACTAACATATTAAAATAGGTAT
>OMKD01000168.1 GCA_900299495.1 Sphingobacteriales bacterium | reverse complement strand
TGGTCATTTTAGATTAGTAAAGAATCCAGTAGTCATGGAAAAAGTATTGGATCTGGCCAAATAGGCCTAGGGCAGTGTTTTTACAAATTCCAAATAAGCAGATTTATTCTTGTTCTGGATCAGAATCTTTAGATTATCTATGGAAATAGCTAAGCTGTTTTCCAGTATTTTACCTCTGTAAAAGTCTGGATTTCTTTTAGCAATTAAGTCAAGATATTCTTTCGCGCTTTTATAATCCTTGAAACGTTCTACATAAACCGTAGCTTGTACGGATAGAAAAGGTATTCGGTATTGTTTGATGGTTAGTTTTAGATCTAAGTGATGCTTAGCATTGTATTTTGCAATCTCTCCAGAAAGCTCCTGGCTAATGCCATACGCATCATTAGGAATGAAAAGAATTACATACTCTGCCTTAGAGTCAAAACTAAAGTTTTGTGGCGAATTAGATTGAGCGATACCTAGTAATGAGGGTAACGCAAATAAGAACGCAAAGAATATACGCATGAGATCTGTTTATTTAAAAAAGGCTTGACTTAAGATAAGTCAAGCCTTTTTTTATTCAAATACCTGAAAATTATTTTCCAAAGTTTTTCACGTACTCAAAATACTTAGTTAGTTCCTCTTTTACTTTTTTACGCATAATAATCAAACCAATAAGGTTTGGTACTGACATCGCAAAAATCATTGCATCAGAGAAGTCAGTAACAGCCGATAAAGAAGCTGAAGATCCTATGATTACCATTATGCAGAATAGAACTTTATAACTGTATTCTGCCTGTTTTGTACGTCCAAATAAGTACATCCATGCTTGAAGACCATAATAAGACCATGATATCATTGTAGAGAATGCAAATAATACAACAGCTACAGTAAGTATATATGGGAACCAAGGAAGTACAGTAGCAAATGCTGCTGAAGTTTCTGTAACTCCGCCAGCTTTTTGACCATATTCCATGATTGATCCATCTCCATTTGCAATAATGATAACTAATGCTGTAATAGTACATACTACAACGGTATCAATGAAAGGCTCAAGTAAGGCAACAATACCTTCCGATGCTGGTTGTTTTGTTTTTACAGCCGAGTGAGCAATTGCAGCAGAACCTACACCTGCTTCATTCGAGAATGCAGCTCTTCTGAATCCTTGAATTAATACTCCGATAAATCCACCCGTGATACCCGCAGCAGTGAATGCTCCTTCTAGAATCTCTTTAAATGCATTTGGTACATAGCTTATGTTCGCTCCAATCACGAACAATGCCGCTAATAAGTAAATACCTACCATAAATGGAACAATTTTTTCTGTAACTGATCCAATTCTTTTAATACCACCAATAATCACAACAGCTACTATAGCTGCTACCACAAATCCAAAAATTAAATTTGCATTTGGATTGCTTGTATTGATCATCTCAGTAAATTGGGCAGCAGCCTGATTGGCTTGGAACATATTTCCTCCACCAAAAGATCCTCCTACACACATGATAGCAAAGAAAATTGCTAGACCTTTTCCAAGGGATTGAAGATTGAGTTCGCCTAAACCCTTGTTAAGGTAATACATAGGACCACCATATACAGTACCATCAGAACCAATATCTCTGTATTTTACACCTAGTGTACACTCAACAAATTTAGAGGACATTCCTAGAAGACCTGCAATAATCATCCAAAAAGTAGCTCCAGGGCCTCCAAGTGAGATTGCTATGGCTACACCAGCAATGTTTCCTAATCCAACAGTTCCGCTAAGGGCTGCTGTAAGTGCCTGAAAGTGCGATACTTCCCCTTCTTCACCTTTCTTTGTGTATTTACCCCTAACCGTATTTATTGCTAATTTGAATCCTCTGATATTGATAAAGCCATAGTATACTGTAAAGAACGTAGCAGCAGCAAGAAGGAAGATTATTACGATAGGAAATGCATTATCTCCTGAAGTGCCCGGAAGAGGGAAAAATACAACAGATGATACAGCATCCGTTGCTGGCTGAACTGCTTCATTTATTTTGTCAGATAAACTTTTAGTTCCTTCACTATCCTGACAAAAAAGACTGAATGGGATAGTGAAAAGCATAGTTACAAGTGTAAGAATTCTTTTCATTATAAAAATTTAGATGAAATAGGTTATTTCTTAAGTATGCCTTTATAAGCATAAAGTACCGAAAATATGAAATAACAAGGGCAAATAATAAAAAACGTAAGTAAAATTACATGTTGATATTATTTATTAAATAAAACTATATATTTATATAATTGTGAACTAGATTTAATCCTTAGATTTATAAACCATACTTAAATAGTTTAGAATTTGAAGAATCAACTACCAGACAAAGAAATTCTAGCATTACTAAAGCAAAATAAACAGGAGGCAATTAATCTGATAATCAATATATATGGGGCAGGTATCATGAAGCGCGCTTTGATTTACCTTAAAAATAAAGAGCTGGCTGAAGATATTGCACAAGAGGTATATATGAGTATTTGGGAAAAAAGAAATCAGATTAGCATTTCAAGCTCTCTGTCTGGATATTTAAGTGTTACTGTACGTAACAAATGCCTTAATCATATTAAGAGTAATTCTAGAGTAAGAATAGAGGACGATAGTGCATTGTCTAATGAAATAAGCGCATATACAGATTCTCATAGTCAGTTAGAGGTTTCTGAAATGTCAGACAAGATTATGGACTTAATTTCAGCGCTTCCCGAAAAATGTCGGATTGTTTTTGAGATGTCCAGGTTCGATCATTTGACGAATGCTGAAATTGCCGAACGACTGGGTAAATCTGTAAAGACTGTTGAAAATCAGATGAGTAGAGCACTGAGAGAATTAAAGGAAAAAATGACAGAATCCTATCCGCATTTAAAACTAACAAAAACAAATGTCGCGCTTGTTACTTTTGGCTTGTTTGGACTAGGGGATTTATTGAATAATGCTGTCTTATAATTGAACATAATCCAAATTAGAAAAGGATAATAATATAGTCTATGCAAAAACTATCATATTCAAATAGCTTGAATAGTGATGATAAACGGGTTTTGAAAGAATGGAAGAAAGTTGATTCTTCTTGTTCTGAAGACCAATTATCAGAGATACTATTCCATACGTCTGTAGAAAACTGTTTTGATGAGGAGGCTAAAAATATCGCATTTAACAGGTTTCTAACCCAAATTCAACACGAAGAAAATACTGTTAAAAAAGATAGAATTATTAGTATAAGCTTTGTCTCTAAAGTTGCAGCCGCTGCTCTTGTCATTATTATGACTTGGTTTGGTTTCGAGGCAATGAAAGGAGAAGAGTTTACTTATGTGACTGGTGCTGAAAAGGAGTCTTTTATCCTTCCCGATGGTTCCCAAATTACACTTAATTCTCAGTCTGAACTCATATTTGTAGACAAATGGCTAGGAGACCGAGAAGTAAAATTAATAAGAGGAAAAGGGATGTTTGATATTGCTAGAGATGAATCTAAACCATTTCTAGTTTATTTCAATGATGGTATGGTTAAAGTCCTTGGAACAGAATTCGTCGTGGATTTAGAGGATGAGGATGAAACCTCTGTCACTGTTCGTGAAGGTGAAGTTTCTTTCATTGCTAATAATTCTAGAGTAAGGTTATCCGCAAAAGAGAAAGGCGTTTATGATAAAAAAACCAAGCAACTCGTTCCAAAGAAGAGAAGGTCTTTAAAGGACTTTGATTGGTTAAATGATGAGTCTCATGAATCGTTACACGTTACGTACTCAATGTTTATAGACCAGTTAGAAGATGATCTTAATATTGTAATACATGATAGCCATGTAGGAAAAAAGTTTAAGGCATGTGATTTGGTGTTCAATATTAATGATAATCCTGACGCAGTTATCCGTTTGCTCAAAACTGAGTTTGATTTAGATACTCGATTATCCGATAACAAAAAGGTTTGGTATCTCTCTGGTGGAGACTTCAGACGATGTAGATAAATACACATAAAATACTGTCTTTCAAAAATAGCTGTTCTCAGAACAGCTATTTTTGTATATATAAAACATTGATATATTAGTTTTGTATTTGTATATTGTAATGCACACGACAAATGAGAGAGAATGAAATTAGCATTACTTCTTTTTATCCTATTGCCACTAATTTCATTTGCCCAAGCAGAAACAGAACTGATTACAGAGTTTAATGTCAATGAGGGCAAATTAAATATTATTGTTCCTGAAGTGTTAGAGGAACTGAACCTTACGTATATCATAGGATCTATGAATCTGCCAAAACGTAAGGTTATCAGACAGCATACCTTTATCAATACCAGTATTCAGGAAATATTGGATTACTTGTTTCAAGATACCAAATATGAACTCACCTTTGATCCTGAAAAACGAATAGTCCATCTAATCAACAGAAGAGTTGAAGCTCAAATTACTATTGCAGGGAGAGTACAGTCCACAGATTCTGGTGGAGGTATTGTAGATGTACATGTTTCGTCAGATGATAATAAGTATCAGACAATTACAGACCAAGATGGATTTTATTCGCTTAGGATTCCTAAAAAGTTGGATTCACTTAACCTTACTTTTTCTCATATTCAATTTGTAACCACAAGTGGTTGGGTTGTCCTTGCAAATGCCATTAAAAGAGAGAAGATTGTTTATAATAAATACTTGAGGTTAGCGACTGTTGAAATGCCTACATATAATGTGAGTGAGGAGGCCCAAAAAACACCTACATTTCCTTTTTTCTCCAATAATTCCCTTGAGAAGGTCTTTTTTGGGGAGTCACTGGATCATGCTAGATTTATTTTCCTCACAGGAGCTGATCAATATTTCAGAATGGAAGGGGGAATTTCGTTTAAAGGAGCTCCTTCTACTATGAACCAGTTTCTAATAGACGGAGACCAAATAATAGATCCCTTTAAATTAAAAGGAGCTATTCCGATTGTAGAAAATGTGGTAACAAAAGGTGTGAAAATTTATGAGGGAGTAGCTCCAGCTCGTTATGCTGGAGCATCAATGGTAGTTGATATACTTGCAGAGGATGGCAATATTTCAAAAAGGCAAGGAGTTGTAATGATTTCTGATCAATATGCTTCCGTTACTTTAACCGGACCTATTGAAAATAATTCATCTTCTTATTTTTTGAATTATCGCTCAAATCTCAAACCGAATACATTCTCAGATTTTGCTTTACCCAATATTTTCAATCACGCCTTTGCTGTACCTACTACCTATTCTGAGATTCGAGGGAAACTGTCCGCCTATGTCAATCGCGATAATATCATGAGCTTTTCTGGGTTTTATGGAAACGAAGTGATAAAAGGGTTTTTAGATCCAAGCCATGCATTGAATGATTTTGATCTAAAAGGAATAGAGAATAAAGAGTTGAATGTAATCGCAAAATGGGACAACAGAAGTTTCACAAATACAAAAATTAATGTTTCTGCATCTTATAAGCATTACGAAAAACAATTTGCACTTGAGGAGAATAATGGCTCAAGGCGATCCTTTGCTCCAAAAGGTTTGCAAGATAAATTGATACTTAATGGGAATGTTGAAATGGCCTTAAGAAATAATCTTTCCTTAGTAGTTGGCTTGAAAAATGATCTGACATTTTATTCATATGGCACAGAAGCAATTGCGGAGGGGTTTAGAGATTCGGTCCACAATAATTACAATAATTTGTTTCAGGCACTAGATGGAGAAGTCATAAACAGATTTTCTGGATTTGCAGAGCTTAATCGGGCATTTGATAAGGTAACTTTTTCTATTGGACTTCGAGTAACAGATTTTAATAATTTGATTGGTTTTAATTCCTTAGAACCTAGAATCATACTTAAATACAGACCGAACCTGGATCAATCAAATGTATTTGAAGTCAATTATGGAAGAAACATAATTTCTGAGTATAGCATCTTCTCAGATTCCATAAATTCCTTTTTAGAATATTCATTTATCGTCAACACTTTAGATACCGAAATTAACCCTCTAAGACCATATGTAAGTAATGAGTTGAATGTAAATTATAAGGTTCTATTTAGAAATAGCCTCTTTATTGAACTAGGTCATTTTGTTAAGACCTCTAATAACCTTGTTGTAGGGCAAGCCTCCTCATTGGATTCTTTAGACCTAGCTTCCTTATCAAATTATACTATGCTTGGATTATCTTTTAAAGGTGCACTTCAAATTAGTGATTCATGGAATTGTTCTGCCATCCTTAGCTACAAGGATTTTATAAACTTTGACAATTCTATATCTATTCTAAATTTTAGGTATAAATTTGGTTTTTTAGTGAAGAACAGGATCAATAAGAAATTGACAGGAAGGTTTAATTATCTAAATTACCGAGAAGGGTTTGTCATATCTGGCAACGGACGGGTGCATACAATGATGCTTGGAATTGAATGGATGATTGATAAATCATTTATGCTAAGCGTTGGTTACGAATATTCTAGATCGAATCTTCTAGAGCATGATAAATTTATAGGGAATTTGGATGTACAAGCTGTCTTTAGATTTTGAAAATCGATGAAAACTGTCAATTTAAAGACAGTATTAGAAAAAATATAATGTCTTTTTTATTCCTATTAAATTTATCTGTCATCAAGCTATCCAAATCGCACAAATCAAGTATTTAAGGCGGTTTCGACAGGTTGACGACCGTAAATTATGTTAATTTTGTCGGCTTAATAGCTTGTTTTACATACACTTGTAGAAAAAAAATAATATATAAAACTTGAATCTAAATAATTATTGACTTAACTTGGTCTTACCAATTACACAATTGGTCACCTTTATAAACTACAATACTTAGAGGCTCCTCCCTGGAATAAGCCTCGTCCTTCAAAGGACAATTCTCAAACACTCCACCTTTATCATTATCTACCACCCTTTATCGAGGGTCTCTTAGCTTATCTACAAAATTTTATTGGATTTTACAACTACGTAATTCGCTGAATTGCAATTGGTTGAAAATTATATTTCGATTTACTGATAATTTTTTTTGAACGAATTAGGGGTTGAATGTATTTGAGTTGTCTTTATAATTGTATTTGATATTTATAAATGTTCAAAGCAACTCATTTTAGACATTCAGAAGTTATAATCCCATGAATTTTTTAACAAGGTCCCAAGACCCAAACTACACAAAAATGAGTACAGCAAAAAACATTGATTTGCAAAATTTTCCTTTGTTCAGCGTATTGACCAAAGAAGAGCAGGAGAGAGCAGTAAGTATGATGGAGTTAAAGCGTAAAAGACGTCACGATTTCATTTACTTCCCGGATGATGCTTCAGATTCACTTTACTTCCTTACTAAGGGGACTGTAAAGATCGGTACACACTCTATTGAAGATGGTAAGGAGGTTATCAAGAGTTTAGTGCACCCAGGAAGAATGTTCGGTGAGCTTTCACTGGTAGGTGAGGAAAAAAGAGTAGATTTTGCAAGAGCGCTTAAAGATGAAGTTGAATATTATGTGATGAAGTTGGAGGACTTCAATACATTAAAGAAGTCTAATATTGCATTATATGACAAAGTTGTTCAACTTTTTGGAACTCGTTTGATGAATGCAGAAAACAAACTTGAGTCCTTAATCTTTAAGGATGCCAGAACCAGAATTATCGATTTTATCAAACAGTCGATCGAGGATCATGGCCGCAGAATTGGTGTTGAATGGTTATTCAGACATTCATTGACTCACCAGGATATGGCTAACATTACATGTACTAGCCGTCAGACAGTGACTCTGGTTTTAAATGATCTTAAGCGTCATGACCTGATTCACTTTAACAGAGGAAAGATTCTTGTTCGAGATATGAACAAGTTACAATAAGATTAAATTAGGGTATTTCTCATAGTGTGTTCTCTTTTGGAATGGTTGCTTTTGCAACCATTTTTTTTTTGTTAAATGCCAATAATCAATATAAATCGGTATGGAATAGTGGTTTTATAAGCACAAACTTTAAAGAATTAAATTCTGTTTGGCAAAGTTGCTATCATTTATTGCAGTTTAAATATTAAAAGTTGTTATATTTGTTCTGCGCGTAATTTTACGTGCATTTGAAGTTCAATTATAAAAAACCCTTAAGCCGCCGATGGCGATATTTTGCCGATTACAAGAATTTTTCCCAAATTCTAGATTACCGGCTTTTAGGTTAATTTTGTTAATTTTGGAGCCAATAAAATTAGGAGTCCCATGGTAAGGAACTATGTTTTACTTGCTGCATTTTTTATGAGTTTATCCCTTAAAGCTCAGCAGCTTCCAATGTTCACGCAGTACCAGGATAATCTTACTTTGATTAATCCTGCAGCAGTGAATTCAGATTATTTAGCTTTTGAACAAAATGTCTCGTTTTCTGGGAAGTACAGATCCCAATGGACAGGACTGGATGGTAACCCTACCACCAGTATTTTTTCAGGAGATTTCACAAGTACTAATGGTAACGGATTTAATGTAACCACCGGAGGTTCATTATTCTCTGACAGAACTGGGCCTACTGGTTTTTCAGGAGTATATGGAAGAGTAGGGGGTGTCATTAGTGGAGATCCTTATTATGGTGGTATTTCAGTTGGTCTTATGGCTGGATTCGTTCAGTACCGAGTAGATGCATCTCTAATTACGTTACACGATCCGGATGATGTAGTTGGTCAAAATGATTATTCACAGTGGGCACCTGATGTTGGTGCGGGTATCTTTGCTTATAAACGATTAGACTACCGAGGGCTATTAGATGACTCTTACATTTTTGCTGGAGTTTCCGTTCCTCAGGTTTTAGGTCTTGATCTTAGCTTTAAAGGCAATGACGGAAACTTTAATCTTGCTCGAGTTCGTCATATCTATGGTACTTTTGGTTTCTACAAGTTTCTTAGAAACAATAGTTACATACAACCAACTGTATGGATAAGATATACAGAGAATGTGCCTACAAGTGTAGATTTTAATCTTAGATACCAGCTACCAGAGAATTTCTGGATTGGTGCAGGTGTTGGGAAATCTGGTAATTTCCATGTCGAAGCAGGAATTATTATCGGTGAACCAGGATACGATAATATTATGCGAATTGGTTACGGATACGGTACCTCTTTCGCCGATTATGGTCCTTTAGCAGGTTCTATTCACGAAATTAATGTTGTCTACTCACTAGAGCGATAGTCCAACGATTAATTTTATTAGCAACTTTTAATGTTCTTAAGAAAAAATTTCCTCCTTGTGATGAATAAAATATTAACCGCTTTTGTGCTGTGTTTTATGTTCATCGGCTTCAATCAAATAGCCGCGCAGCCATCTATATTCATAGATCCAAACTTTGCACTCGTCGCAGAGAATGACAATGTCTCTGTAGATATAACAACGAATGATTTTACTGCAATACAGGAATTCCGTTTCACAATGGAATATGACGAAGAGGTATTGCTATACAATTCAGCTACTTTCAATGCTACGTTAAATGCATCTGGTGGATGTTCTGTAACCACTAATAATACTACTGATCCTGCAAGGCTTACAGTAGAATGTATATTGGATGCGGATTGTAACTCTGCTCCAGCTACAGATGTAACTTTACCAGATGGTGAACTAATAGTTACACTTGATTTTATAGCAATCAATGGCTACACTGATTTACGAGTAATTGATGATATCAATGACCCGGATGATCATTATGTACAGCGTATTTGTAATGATATTGGTTTGATCGTAGATGAACCTTCAACTATTGCAGTTGATAATTTACCTGTTACTATTAACGTGCCAGATGTAAATGCAAATTCAGGTGAGCAAATCTGTTTAGATTTCTCTTTATTGGATTTTGAAGATATAATCTCTATGCAGTACACAATTGCATGGGATCCTGCTGTTCTTGAATATGTTCAGGTAGATGGTTTTAATCTTCCTGGGATCAGCAGTGATAATTTTAACTTACTTCCCAGCCAAGATGCTTTAGTGTTTACTTGGAATGACCCTTTTGCTCAGGAAGGTACTACCGTTGCTGACGGTACTTTCTATACTCAAATTTGTTTCAATGTAGTCGGTGATTGTAATGACGTATCTACTATTCAAATACAGAGTATTCCAACACCCGTAGAGATTACAAACGCAGATGACCCTGGCCAGGATATTGGATTTTTAAATGGTCAAGGAACAGTTACTGTAAATTGTAACAACCCGGATGGATTAGGCTTGAATGTCGATACACCAACAGCATGTATCAATCCAGGTGAGTCTTTCACAGTATGTACTGAAGTCTCAAATTTTGTGGACTTGGAAGAATTTGCATTTACCTTGAACTGGAACCCTAGTATTCTTCAATTGGATGATGTAACCTTCCCAAGTGGTCTAGCTGCTTTCGGAAACGGACAGATAGATAATAGCCTTAGTGGTCAGGGGCTATTAGGTGTTAGTTGGACAGATCCTTCATGTAATGGTGTTAACCTTGCGGATGGTTTAGACCTTCTATGTATGGACTTTACTTCTATAGGTTCAGGAGGTGTAAATTCAAGTATATATGTTACTGGTGATCTTGAACCAATTAATGTTACAACACAGTGTGGTGGCAGTGATAATTTAGGTGTCAATACTTCTAACGGATTAGTAGAAATTTGTGTGCCTACAGGTATAACTATTAGTGTAGGTGATTATGATGTTGATCCAGGTGATGTTATTTGTGTTCCTGTAGAGGTAAAGGATTTTACTGATGTAGAGTCATTCTCCATCAATGTAGCTTGGGAGCAAACCATTTTGAGTTACGTTAATACAGATAATCCAGCTCTTTCTGGTATATCATTTGACGAATCACTTTCAGGTTTTGGATATTTATGTGCTCAATGGACAGGAGGAGCGCCTGAAACTTTAAATGACGGAATAGCAATTTTTGAAATTTGCTTTGAGGCTAATGGTGCACCTTTTACTTGTTCACCGATTTCATTCCCTGTTTCTCTTCCTTGTGAGCAAAGTGTAATTACATCGGAATCAGGAGGATTTAGTGTAGATATTAATGATCAGGATGGTGAAATTTGTATGGTGAATCCATCTTCTCTAGATATTGAAATTTCAAATGCAAATGGTTCTCCAAGTGAAGATGTTTGTGTTGACTTTACCGTAAATAACTTTGTCAGTCTTTCTGATGTTTCATTCACTGTTGAATGGGATAATACAGTTTTGGATTATATAGAATTGGTTAATCCTGGAACACTTCCAAACTTTGATTCAAATAGTTATTCTGAAAATAATGCATCTATTGGTGTATTGGGTATAGAATGGGAGTCAAATAGTACCTTTGGAAATTCAATGCCAAACGGTGGGAATATCTTTAGCCTGTGTTTTAATCCTATTGGCGGTAGTGGTGAGTGTGCAGACATTATAATTACATCGACTTTTGTTGATATTGAAGTGCTTTCAGCATTTGGAGGTAATTCAAATCTAGGCCTTGGATTTACGGAAGGTGAGATTTGTATTGAAGAGTTTGTATCGATTACAAGTGATTTTATCACTCCAGCATCTTGTGAGAATGTTGAAGATGGGGCTATTGATATTACTGTAGATGGAGGATCGAACGCTTATATTTTCGAATGGGTGAATGATGAAACAGGAGCTATATTCAATACTGAGGATTTAATGAATGTTATTAGTGGAAACTATACATTGACGATTACAGATCAGTTTAATCCTAATCTTATTGCATCATTTAATTATACAATTGGTCTTTCTTCTTCTGCGCCAGTAGTAGATGCAGGAGATGATTTCAGTATGCCATGTGATAATATTTTTGGTACAATGTCTGGTACTGCAACTCAAAATGGAAATCCTGTTGTTGGTGCTACGATATTGTGGACAGATTTATCTGGTACCAATAATATTTTCCCTACGGATGTACTTAACCCACAAGTTGGTGGATCTGGTACTTTCGAATTGGCTGTTACTGTTGGAAACTGTACGGTAACGGATGTTGTTACAGTTTTCCCTAAGGTGTTACCTGCTGCTGCAGTTTCTTTCGCAGATCAGGATACTGTTTTGACATGTCTTGTAAGTGAAATAAATCTCTCCTCAGAGACTTCAAGTGATTTTGCTGATCCCAATATTCAATATATCTGGACGGCGAGTGCTGGAGGTGTAGTTCCTGTAGGGACGGAGAATGATCAAAATATTTCTGTTTTTGCTCCAGGAACATATACATTAGAAGTATTGGATATTCAGTCTGATTGTTCCTCGATGACTTCAATTACGGTAACATTAGATGATGTTGTTCCTTTTGTAAATGCTGGAGATGATATTTCATTAGATTGTGATAATCCTGTTACTATATTAAATGGTTCAGGTACTGATTTGGGAGCAAATTTTACTTATGAATGGAATTATGAGAATGGAGATTTTGTATCATCATTATTAATAGTATCAGATAATATTTCTGTACCTGGGATATATACATTAACTGCATTAAACAATGATAATGGATGTGAAGGTATAGATACTGTGATAATAACCTCTGATACGGATCTTCCTTTAGTTGATTTAGGTTCTAATCTTCTTCAATTGGATTGTAATAATCCTACCGTCTCTATAGATGCATCAGGTTCTTCTAATGGCACAGACTATGTGTACACTTGGTTTATGGGGAATGATGAACTCGTAGGTGAAACAGGAACAACCTTAGATGTCTCTATCGCAGATACTTACTCACTAACGATATTAGATACGACAAATAACTGTTCACAATCAGCAACTTCTATAGTTTCTGATTCTACAGCTCTTCCTGCAATACCGCAATTGGCATCAGGTATTATCTCTTGTGATGTAGCGACAACGACTATTACGAATGACTTAGCAGGTGTTGCGCATTACACATTTGATTGGACAGGCCCTGCTGTTGACGTAGGATCAGAAAATCTACCAGAGCCTACTGTTAACTTGTATGGTGAATACACTGTATTAGTCACTAATGTAAATACAGGTTGTACAGAGAATGAGATAATTAATGTTGGAGCGGATACTTTAGTGTCATCAGTAAGTTCTTTAAGTATACTTGACGGAAACCTTAATTCAGAGATAACTTGTGACGACCCTGTACTTACGCTTGAATTGGATTTGGATGATAATGGAGACTTCTCAATTATTTGGGCTGGTCCTGGTCTGAATATAGATAATGAGCTGCAGCCAGAAATTAGTGCTCCAGGAACAGTATTTGTTTTAATTGAAAATAATGCAAACGGTTGTATCGATACATTAAGTTATACAACTACGGAAAATACTGTTGATCCTCTTATTACAGGTATAGTATCAGATATAACGGAATGGGCTTGTGATGATACAGAAGCAACACTAACGCTTGAGACAGGAGTATCTAATCCTGGCGATTATATTTATGATTGGGTAGTTTTTGGTTGTAATGGAATTACATTAACGGATAATGATAATAGTGCTACTGTATCTGGCCCTTGTCAATTTAATGTGAACATTGAAGATCCGACCAATGGTTGCGTCGTTTCCGAAAGTATTACAATTGAGGATATTAGAAGTACACCTGATATAAATGATGTTCCTGAATCTGTAAATCTGAATTGTTTTGATCCTGCCTCGGCTGAATTATCTGGTTCATCTAGTGTAGTAAATGCTAGTTATGAGTGGACTTTTGAGGATGGTACTCCGGTTGGGAGCACATCTGCAGTCACTGTTTTTGAAATCGGGTTATATACGCTAACTGTATCTGACCCTTCGAATAATTGTGAAGCTGATGAAACTGTACCGGTAGAAGCTGAAAATTATCCTGCAGTAACAGCAGGTTCAAATATGGAACTGGGATGTTTAGATACTGTAGTTGAATTATCTGGTAGTTCTTTAGGAGATGTTACTTATTCTTGGACTGGTCCTTGCATTGTTCAAAATGAAGATACTGCAATTGTAGAGGTGGAATGTCCGGGGATTTATTATCTGGAAGTAGTAGATAATTCTACAGGATGTAGCTCAACAGATTCAACTGAAGTGATTCTAGTCTATGATTTAGAATTTGCTGATGCATCATTTACTAGTGACCCATGTGTAACAGAAGAGGTGCAATTAGATGGTAACATTCCTGCTGCAGGCGTAACAGGACTTTGGATAGTAGAACCTG
>OMKD01000167.1 GCA_900299495.1 Sphingobacteriales bacterium | reverse complement strand
TACGGTTAGCAGAGATGATAAAATCTATTTGATTGAAGTTACAGATGTAATTGCAACAGCAAGTGACAACAATGATGCTATCGAGTTCAGAATCAAGCATTAAAAAAAAGGAGTGGTAAAAACCACTCCTTTTTTTATGCAAATACTTCTTTTAGATTAATTCCACCCCAAGGACCACTGCTCATCATTAAAAATACTTTATCCTTTTTCTCCATCGAATCTAAGTGGACTTTTAGTTGACTAGGATCATCAAATACTTGAACTGCTCCCCCAAAAGCTTCTGCCACTTCCTCTTTATTCAAACGCTCCATCTTTTTCATTTTTAAAGCATGCGGATCATAAAGGACTATAGCTTCATCTGCTCCTTTAAGTGTTTCAAAATATTGAGGTAAAAAAGCCTTGTTTAATGAACTATAAGTATGTAATTCAAGACATGCAACAACTGACTTATCCTTATATCGATCCAAAACAGCATTTAAAGTAGCTTTAACCTTCGATGGAGCATGCGCAAAATCAATAAAGACAGTAGAGTCCTTTGCCTCTTCTAATCGTTCCATTCTGCGGGAAGGACCTCTAAAATCTGAAATAGCGTTCAAAAAGGATTTATCATTAATCTCCATTGTTTGGCAAAGCAAATATGCCGCCTCCAAGTTCTGCATATTATGTGCTCCAAAGATTGGAACAATAGCTTGATGTTCTCTCAAAGTAATTTCAGTACCTTCCTCCAGGTTTTTATATGTAAAGCCAGTGTAAGGTTGCATCTTACCCGAGACAAACTCTTTTTCAAGCTTTGCTAATTCTTGATCATTTTGATAATAATGCACCACTGCATCTTGTTCAGTAGAAGCTACAAAATCCTGAAATTGTTTCACATAAAACTCAAAGGTTGGAAATACATTCATATGATCCCAAGCTATACCAGTAATTACCGCTGCATGTGCTTTATAATGCAAAAACTTAGGTCGATCATCTAATGGAGAAGTTAAATATTCATCTCCTTCAATGATGATATAGGGAGCATCACTCAGTTGCACCATATTGTCAAAACCATCCAACTGAGCACCAACTAAATAATCAAATTTAACACCACACTTTCTCGCAACATGCATAACCATAGACGTGGTCGAAGTCTTTCCATGAGAACCCGCTATAACAATTCGTTTTTTTTCTTTGCTCATCTCTGCTACAAAAGAAGGAAAAGAATAAATCTTCAATCCTAATTCCTGTGCCTTTTGAAGCTCCGGATTATTTGCTCTTGCATGTTTACCAACAATAACCGCATCTAAATCCTTGTGAATCCGATCTTCATTCCATCCTATCTGATCCGGTAATAAACCTGCCGCACTCAATCTACTTTTTGCTGGATCATAGATTTCATCATCAGAACCAGTAACCTTATGACCATTGGATTTCAGGGCTAAACCCAAGTTATGCATTACACTCCCCCCTATTGCGATTAGGTGAACTTTCATTTAATGTGGTTGTTAAAATTTTTATAAAAGTAAGCTTAGTATCAAATATGACTCTTTAAACTTTTAAATTAAACTATAATAATTTAATTTTGATACAATAATCCATCCTTTTGATGGTTTTATAAGTGGTTATTTAATTCTTCACAATTTTATATCATGACTCAAAAATCATTTAAGAAAGTTACAAAGTTCTCTGCCTTAGGATTCTTATTAATAAGTCTTAGTTCTTGTAATAAAGGTGTTGGATGCCCAACATGGTCCCTAGAATCAATTGTAGAAAAGACATCTATATTCATAACAAATATTCTTAGCATCTTCTAAAATAGTTGATGCCAAAAAAAATCCCTGCCTATATTTTATATGCAGGGATTTTTTTTTGTATACTGACATATGAATGAAATATTTGAAACAGCAGACGGTTCGAAAAGTCTTATCTCTGAAAACTTTGGTGTTAGTTATCATTCAAAACATGGAGCTATACAGGAGACCGAACACGTTTTCATCAAAGCTGCTTTAGAGGAAAGAGCAAGAACACTAAGTGACATATCCCTATTAGACATAGGATTTGGCACAGGCCTGAATGCAATTATGGCTTTTCAATGGGCTAATACTAATAAGAAAAAAATTCATTACACGGGAATTGAAGCATATCCAATAGATATAGAGACAGCAATAAGCATGGACTACCCAAATGCCTTAGGGATGACTGAGGCTTTGGATACGCCTTTCAAAAACATGCATAAGGCTGAATCGGGTAAAAAGATAGAACTAAGCCCTTACTTCAGCTTTGAAAAAATCATTCAAACTTTTGAAGAGATAAAATCCATAGATGCCTTTGATGTAATATTTTTTGATGCGTTCGCACCAAATGCCCAACCTGACCTTTGGGAAGTAGATTTGTTACAAAAAATGTATGTTGCCCTTAAAATGGATGGAATTCTAACTACGTATTGCGCAAAAGGACAAGTAAAAAGAAATCTAAAGTCGATTGGTTTCAAGATAGAAGCATTACCTGGCCCTCCGGGTAAACGAGAAATGACAAGAGCCAAAAAATAAAACAACATGACCAAGTTAATCTGTACCGATACACTCAACTTTTTTCTCTACGATGTTTTCCAAGCGGAGAAAATCTTTGAATTAGAACGATTCAAAGATTATGACAAAGCATCCGTAGACTTATTCTTTCAAAGTATAAAAGATATTGGTGATAAAGACCTCTATCCTATTTATACTAAGATGGATAAGGAAAAAGCCTTTTATAAAGACGGCGTAGTTTATGTATTACCCGAGCTTGGTCAGGCTGTAAAAGCTATTGCAGAATCGGGAATCATTGGAGCAATGGATAGTTTTGAGAATGGTGGCATACAATTGCCTTATTGCATAACTAATGCAGCCTTATCTATTCTGTATGCAGCAAATCCCAATGCAACGCCTTATGCAACACTAACCCAGGGATCAGCAAACCTTATTGCAGCATTCGGCAATCAATCGCTTAAGGATACCTTTTTGGAAAACATGTACAGTTGGAAATGGCAGGGTACTATGGCATTGACGGAACCCGAAGCGGGAAGTTCTTTGTCCGACATCGTAACTGAAGCCACTCCCCTTTCAGATGGTTCCTACAGTATTAAAGGACAAAAAATATACATCTCAGCTGGAGACCATAACCAAACAGAAAACATAGTCCACTTGCTATTAGCAAGAATAAAAGGAGCACCCGCTGGCACAAAAGGTATTTCATTATTTGTTGTTCCAAAATATCGTCCGGAAAATGATCAATTAGAGGACAATGATGTCATCACTTCCGGTATTTATGGGAAAATGGGGCAAAAAGGTTATACAGCTGCCCATCTTATGTTTGGAGAACATAATAATTGTAAGGGTTTCCTTGTTGGTGAAGCGAATAAAGGGCTTAGCTATATGTTCCAGATGATGAACGAAGCCAGAATAGGGACAGGAACACTTTCCATGGCTACAGCCTCTGCGGCATATTATAAATCACTTCAGTATGCTAAAGAACGTATTCAGGGAAGTCATCCTGATAAAAAAGGAACTCAAGTGCCAATTATTGAACATGCAGATGTAAGGCGAATGCTTTTAAGTCAAAAAGCATTTATTGAAGGGTCTATCGGCTTAATAAGTTACTGCTCTTTACTTAAGGATCTAAGTGAATTTGGTCCAGAAGAAGATCGTAAAAACAAGCATCTATTATTAGAACTATTAACTCCTGTTGTAAAATCATACTGCGCAGAACAAGGCTTTCAATCTGTTAACCTTGCTATGCAGGTACTTGGTGGAGCTGGATACACAGACGATTTTCCAATTGAACAATATTTGAGAGATACTCGAGTAAATAGTATTTATGAGGGAACAACTACCATTCATGGAATGGACCTTTTGGGTCGTAAAATCATGATGGAAGAAGGCCTAGCCTTAAAACTATTCCAAAATGAGGTTCAGCAAACATTGGAAAAAGCCATGCAACTCGAAGAGACAAAGGCTATGGCTATGGAATTAGGAATACAATTAAAAGGATTTGAAAAGGTTCTAAATAACCACTTCGACATACTAAAAACAAAAGGACCGAGACATTTCCTTGCTGACGCAACATTAGTACTCGAATTATTTGGTCTTTTAACTGTTGCATGGATATGGCTAAAAGCCTTAATAAAACTACATAGTTCTGATTCATTGCAAACGGATGCATTTAAAACATCTAAAACAACAACAGCTAAATACTTTTTTGATTATGAGCTTGTCAAGGCAACTGGTCTGGTTCAAAAATTGAG
Source organism: Sphingobacteriales bacterium (assembly GCA_900299495.1). Taxonomy (GTDB): domain Bacteria; phylum Bacteroidota; class Bacteroidia; order Chitinophagales; family Saprospiraceae; genus AM-2324. The sequence goes on along the minus strand of OMKD01000167.1, from coordinate 3,920 downwards.
TAAAAGCACAGATGTATTGACCAGTTCTATTGATGCGTCAATTTTCGACTAAATTATTAGTTGTAGAGGATTTTTGAATTAAAAACTCCGCGAATGTAGGTTCAAATCTAACTGAACGGGCTCTTATATTTTGATTATTCAACCTCAGTAATGCAATATTATTATTGAGGTTGGATGTATCGATATCCGCAACTATTGAAAAATCCTTTTCGGTAATATTTTCATAGTCATCCATAGGCACAATACAGGTTAGATAAACGACCTTAGGATAAAAAACAACACTATCAGGTAAACCGAACATCTTAATTGGAACATATATCTTTTTCTCCACAACCTGCTCTACCGGTACTCTAAGATTCACTTCTACGGTATTCAAATCAATCGCATAAGGCTTTGGAAGGCTCAGACCTATTTCTTGATTAATCTCTGCACTCAGATTACTAAATTGCAAATCAACCAATGGCCAATTTTCTATAGTATCAAGCACTTGAGCAGCTCCGCTAATGATTACAGAGTCCGGACTTAGTATAACAGAATCTTGCTTCAAGTCATAACCATTCTCAAAATTGAAGATTAGGTTTTCGGTAATCAGCACCTTTTTGGTGATACGATCATCAAAATCCAAATTTATTTCTCCATTTTCCAGGAATAAAGACTTTAATGATTTATCTGCTCCAATAATACTTGAAATCCTAGATTGTAATTCTTCTGCAGTTATAACAGAGTTTTGCCTATCGTAAACATCAATCGAAAGAGAGCTTCTATTTATTGTATTCATGGAAAGTAAATCCCAACCTTTAGCACCTAAGGTTACATTTACAAATTCCGGTGGGCTATAAATAAAAGCATGCTGATCTCTAATGTTATATTCAAGCTTAACATCAATATTCGACTCATAGCTTTTAGAAAGCTTAAGAAAAACCCAAAAGAAGAATGCTATACCTGTAGCATACAGATACAAAACGCGATCTTTTTCAATAGACTTAATAAAGGAAAGATTCTTAAGCTTCTTCAATAGATTTTTATTGAATGTAAACATCTTAAGACTATTTATCAAGTAAAAAGATGCAGTTTAAATAACTTAAACTGCATCTCCTCCATATTTTTATTTTCTAAAATCTTCTGTTAATTGCTTACTAACGGAAGAAACAAGAACTGTAATATAATTTTTAGGGCTAATCTCCAGTGTGACTGTTTTCTCATCAACTTTGGTAACCTTACCTGTGATACCACCATTCGTTACTACCTCATCACCCTTTTTCATTTCTTCAATAAACTTAGCCTGCTCTTTTTTCATCTTGCGATTTGGCAGATAGGTGAAGAATATCATGAATACCAGAAAAATAATCATGATAAAGACCATGTTTGAACCTGGGCCCCCTTGACTTGCCTGTAATAGAATCATATCCATTTTTTTAATCTTTTGTTTTTACATAACCAGTGAAATTGACAACTGTTTTATTTGGATAAGTATTTGCGTGTATGGTAATTGACTTATCCTGCTTGCCATATTTATCTGTACTATCAAATTTAAAACTAAGTTTAGACTCTTCACCCGGTTTTATAGCATTCTTTTCATATTCTGTTATTGTACACCCACAAGAAGTTTGTACATCAGAAATCAAAAGGTCAGCTTTACCTATATTCTTAAACTTAAAATCATGCTTTACCGAAACACCTTGATCGATAGTATCAAAGTCCCAGGTTATCATTTCAAATGCTAAAATGGCCAACATCGTTGAATCAACAGAACCATCCGGATTAATTGGACTTCTTAAAATTACATTTAAGCCCTCATCCTCAGCAGAATCTGCTTGTTCTGAGCATGAAATCAACAAGGAAGAAGTAAAGAATATAAGTAGAAAGAATCTATACATATTTGTGATTTGATAAACAAAGCTAATTTTTTTTTAAAAAATGAGGAATTTATCACCAATAATTACGTATTTAATAAATATGGTAAGTGACAAAAAAATAATTTTCCTTACGGGACAAATGGGAGCCGGAAAAAGCTTTCTAGGTGCAAAAATTGCAGAGCATCTCGGATTGCACTTTTTAGATACCGATCAGATTATTTCTACGGAACAAGAACAAACAATAAATTCAATTTTTGAAAAGCAAGGAGAGCTTGCTTTTAGAGATATGGAATTCGCTTTACTGAAAAGAATACTAGAGGAAGAATCTTCCTGTGTAGTTGCTACTGGCGGAGGGTTCCCCTGCTTTAACAATAATGCACAAGAAATGTATGACAATGCACTCGTTATACATATCAAAGCTAGTGCAGAGTTATTGGAACATAACCTAAAATCGGGTATTGCTCACAGACCCTTACTTAATAAACCTGGTCTTAAGCTTCATGAATTCCTAGAAAATCAATATGATTCTCGAAAATCACATTATGAAAAGGCACACATTTTAGTTAGCTTGAATTCAAGAAATGAAGGGTTCAAGCATTTAATAGATAGGCTTACCCCCTTTTTTTAAAACCGAATAAGTAAATGAAGATTGATATTCCAATAATTAGGTTTGATTATTTAGTTAGTAATGACCATTACTATGTCGTTCAGTCTGTGACTATGGATTGGTATGGTTATTCGCTGTTATCTTTTGAGGATGCAGAGGAACAACTATTAAAGGGCCTACCCAAACTTAACGAACAATATTTTGAAGACGAACTGAGATTCATTCTCAACCTAAATAAAGGATTTAAACCTGAACTATCTCATATTGAATACAATCCAAACTTGGAAGAATTCAATAACCCGTTCATTATTCCTTATGTTTTATTCGAAATTGAAGGACATGCCTTTATACAAGTTTTGTTTTTCTTCAAAATGAAGCTTTTCCATCTCGGAAAATATCCAGAAGGAATAGACCATAACCAGATAGAAGAGGTTTTAAGGTCAAAACTGGACAGTTATATTCACAAAAAGACCTTTGATGAAAATGGTGTTTTCAATCCACTCAAAGTAAAAAACAAGAATCTACTCACTGAGCTAAAAGGTGATTTTAAGATTCAAACTTATGAGTTAAATACCTTAAGTTTTGATTTTAGTAAACGAGCAAAGCTTACTAAATACACCAAGGATGAAGATTCAGTTAATATCTTAATGTCGTCTGGACAGGACTTAAGTGGGGATGAAGAACTAAAAAAAGTTGCCTATTTATTGAACGAGGACTACCCCAACCAACTTAAACCCTTCCTGGGACAGCAGGAAATCGTCGAACAAACTTATAATCTTTTAAGTAATCCAGAAAGCAGATCATTTCTCGTAAAAGGTCCTGGTGGATCCGGAAAGCAAAGTTTGATTCACCAATGCATATTTATGCAAGAAAATTCTAAAGGAGTAAAAGAAAACTCTAACGGATTTGAGATATGGGAAATGGATCCCCACGCATTGATTTCAGGAATGTCTATGGTTGGACAATGGGAAAACAGAATAGAATCCATACTACAACATATTATAGCGCATAACAAGGAATCCAATAATAGGATTATCCTATTATTTTCCAATATTGTTGCACTGATTCAGGGTGGTAAATCAAGCCAGAACTCATTAAGCTTCAGCAAAGTATTACTGAATTACATTCGTAAGAAAGAAATTCAGATCGTAGTACTCTGTACAGAAGAAGAATGGGCAATTGCAAATGAAAAAGATAACGACTTCATGAATCTTTTGCTTCCAATTGCACTACCCAAAATAACATTGGAGCAATGCCTTGACCTTAGTATAGATTTCAAACGTTGGGCAGAAAACAGGTACAATTGTGCTTTTCACCCACTTGCATTAAAAACGCTTGTTGACTATGTTCGAAATTTTGCAAAACATGAAGCCCTACCTGGTGCCTTATTCAATAGAATAAATAATCTGGCAAAGAAGAATAAATACAATCTAATCAATGCAGCAGATGCAGAAGAT
>OMKD01000166.1 GCA_900299495.1 Sphingobacteriales bacterium | reverse complement strand
TATTCCATAATTTTTTCGTCTGAACAGGATTTTTGTTCAGCTTTTTTCAAGGATTCACAGCCTGGAAAAATAGGGGCTTCATCTACTACCACATAAACTTTATCAGTTTTGACTTGCTGAGCATTCATATTAATAGAAGTGAAGATTATACTTAGTATAAATAGATACTTAGTTAGATTCATTTGATTAGTTTTTATTTACATAATAGTTAATCTAAGAAACCAAAATTGTATTTAAAAAAGTATTAATTGATTTAAAGAAATTTTAAGAAGGGCTAAGTCCAAATGGTATTATTGTAGTACAAATTTAACAGGGAGCGTAAACTGAACGCGCACTGGGCGTCCTCGCTGCCTACCCGGTGTCCATTTAGGCATGTTTTCAATAACATTTTGAGCTTCTTCATCACATCCACCTCCGATTCCTCGCAGAATTTTTGTTCCTGTAATGCTTCCATCTTTTTCCACAATAAACTGGACAATGACATTTCCTTGTATGCCAGTTTCCAATGCTATTGTTGGGTAGTTAAGGTTGTCTTTTAAGTATTGGAATAAAGCGGCTGTGGCACAGGCTTTGCGTTCTGCTTTATCATTCATGTCACAATTGCCAAATAAAGGTTCATCTTCTACAATCTGAAATATTCTCTCAGCCTCTTTACGTTTTGGTTTGAACATTGGAACCTCAGAAGGCCTCTTTTTTATCGGAGTTGCTTTTTTTACTACAGTGTTCTTCCCAATAATAATAGGATCCGGTTCTGGCTCTGTGAAGATTGGTTTTGTTACAGGGTCTGGATGCTCTACAAAGTTTATATTCTTCGAAGGTTCTGGTTTAGGAATTTCTTTTTTTTGTTCAATAGTCCTTGGTACTTCTTCTATTTGCAGTATATCTCCTTCATATATTTCAACGATTTCCACCTCTTGCTCAACTACCGGTATAGTCCAGTTTAAGGAAAGAAATGCAAAGGATACGGACAGAAAGAATGCGAAGAACATAGGTCTTTGTCTGTTTTTTAAGACATTAAATTCGCTGTATTTTGATTTGCCAACCAGGAATGATTTTCCTCGTCGTGCTTTCTGTTTCTTTAAAAGGTAGATTCTGCCAGCATAAATGGCTATACACAGCACAATCATTATCATGATTAGACTATATACAGGGTGAAATGGATTATTAAATGACCAACTCATAATACTTGATTTTTGATTTACAAAACTTGGATTATGTACATCACGAGGTGATGTAAAAAAGTTGGATATCCAGTAATTAGCAGATTGCTAATTTAGAATACTAAAGGTATTTCTTTAGTATGAACGTTCATCTATAAGATGCTGTGTGATAGCGAATTGGTGTGTGTAGGGGGGAAAATAAAAAAGCCTAGAACTTTATGTCCTAGGCTTTTTTATTATTGAAGTGTGAAGGCTACCGGAAGTGTAAACTGTACACGTACCGGGCGTCCTCTTTGTTTTCCAGGATTCCATTTAGGCATCCCTTCTATAACTTCTTGAGCGACTTCGTCACATCCACCGCCGATTCCACGAACAACATTCACATCTGTGATGCTTCCGTCTTTCTCGACAACGAACTGAACGATTACACGTCCTGTGATACCGTTTTCTCTTGCGATTACAGGATATTCAAGATTCTCACTTAGGTACTTGAATAGCTTTGAATCTGCACAAGTTTTACGGTCTTCCTTTTTCTCCTTTTCACATCCAGGGAACATAGGCGCATCTTCCACGACAACGAATAGCCTATCTGCTTTCTTCTTTGGAGGAGGAGGAGGTGGTGGTGGAGGTGCAGCTTCAACTTTAGGTGCTTCTACTACAGTTTCCTCAGTAATCGTATTATCAACGAATTCAATTTCTTCTTCGATTTCTACCTCATCTGGTACCTCTTCAATTACCGGTGGCGGTGGTGGAGGAGGTGGTGGAGGTGGTTCCGCAGTCCTTGGTGTTTCCATTTCGATGATTTCATCTACTACGAACATATCACCAACGTCCTCGTATGCCTGTGCTTTCTCTGTCCAGTTAAATGCGAAAACAATAAAAGAAATAGCAAGCAATAGTGAGAAACTAAGTACAGGACCTCTTAAAGAAAAAACATCTACGCTCGAATATTTCTTTCTACCAGTAGAGTAGCTCTTAGGATCTTCCTTTGGTTTGGAACTAAGAGCTTTCTTTGATTCTGAACTCAGGTAACTACGGAGTGCGAAAATAACAACAACTACAAGTGCAGCAATCAATCCGAAGATCAATGCAGGACTCATATTAATTTGCAGATTCCAATCCATAATTTAGTGTTTAATAATAAGTTTTCTAATCAGTGTAATCCCGACCAAGGCACCAAGTGCGTTGGCCATAATGTCGGACCATTCAAAATATCTTCCGGGGAAAAAGGCATACTGCAAGATCTCCATCAGAATTCCAAAACTGCAGCAAAATAGAAATATTTTCGCATTTGCCCAATTGACAAAGGCTTTTAGGCTGATAATACTCATGATAGCATACATGCCAAAATGCCCGATTTTGTCTATTGGTAATTCTTCCAAAAATCCTTTAGGAATCTGAATTCCCGGATTCCAGGACAGGTAAAGAATGATCAGGCACCAAATGCCTAAGAATAATCTGTACCGGTTCTGCATTTCAATGATCTTATAGGGTAGATGCACACGTCATTAAAAATGGTGTGTGCTTCGTAAAAAATTATCCAATTAATTTTTCGTAATCCTCTTTGGACATCAAATTATCAATGTCTCCAGTGTTGGATACTTTCATTTTGATAATCCATCCTTTCCCTTCAGCATCTTCGTTGATGATGGCTGGATTATCGCCATCGTCTTCACTGATTTCAGGATTGAATTCCAGGATCTCTCCTGCAACAGGTAAGAAAAGATCAGAAGTTGTCTTAACAGCTTCTACCGTTCCAAATACATCTCCTTCTTCAAGGCTTTCCCCTACTGTATCAACATCTACATAAACGATCTCACCTAATTCGCCTTGAGCGAAGTTTGTAATACCTACTGTGGCTACGTCTCCATCGATAGTAATCCACTCGTGATCTTTCGTGTATTTCATTCTTAGATAATCTAATTTTAAATGTGGGCTAAATATAAAACTAAAAATACAGTTATCAACAGATTCCGTGTACTTATTTGGACAAAAAAAAGCTGCTTGTGAAACAGGCAGCTTTTTATTTATTTTAAACTCAGTTAAGCGTTTTCCTTAACGAAGTTTTTTATCCATTCTGTAGTCAAAGACTTTGGACGCTCCAATGAAAGACCAAGTGCTCTTGACCAACATCCTGCAGCAAGTACACCAAGTGCTCTTGAAACTCCAAACAATACAGTATAGTAGCTATATTCAGTCATTCCATAATGTACAAGAAGTGCTCCTGAGTGTGCATCAACATTAGGCCATGGGTTTTTAACTTTACCCAAACCTTTAAGGATTTCAGGAACAACATCGAAGATATTCCAAACAACATTTATGATGTCATCATCTTTGATGTATTCTTCAGCGTATACTTTTTGTGCAACAAAACGTGGATCAGGTCTTCTAAGTACAGCGTGTCCATAACCTGGAACTACTTTACCTGAGTTTAATGTCTCATTCACGTACTCTGCGATTTGCTCTTTGGTAGGTGTCTTCGTACCTAGTTTATCAAGCATATCGAAGATCCATTTAATCACCTCCTGATTTGCAAGACCGTGAAGTGGACCAGCCAATGATCCCATTCCAGAAGCAAATGATAGATATGGGTCACTCAATGTAGATCCAACAAGGTGAGCAGTGTGTGCGGAAGCATTACCACCCTCGTGATCAGCGTGAATAGTTAGATACAAACGCATTAGATGCTTGAAATCTGGATGACTAATACCTAGCATGTGTGCAAAGTTAGCTGCCCAGTCCAAATTCGTATCAGACGCAATATGATCACCATTGTGATAGGTCTTACGGTAGATATAAGCTGCAATACCTGGAAGTTTAGCGATAAGGTTCATGGTGTCCTCGTACGTTGCTTCCCAGTATTCTTTTTTGTTCATCCCTTCGCTGTACCTTTTTGCAAAAGTACTTTCTGTCTGAAGAGAGGTAATACCCAAAATGAATTGTGTCATTGGGTGTGTGGATTCCGGCAGATTTTTAAGTAACTCTGTTGTGTGCGCCGGTAATTCGGATCTTGAAGCCCATTCTTTAGCAAGCCATTCAACTTCTTCTTCTGTTGGTACTTCACCAACAAGCATCAACCAAAAAAGTCCTTCTGGTAGAGGTTCCTTACCGTCAGGTCCTTTAGGAAGAATCTCCTTCAATTCAGGAATTGAATAACCTCTAAATCTAATACCTTCAATTGGATCTAGTTGGGATGTTTCCCACACCATCATTTTTACTCCTCGAGCACCACCATACACTTGACTAAGGATAACCTCGTCAACTTTCATCGAACCATGCTCTTTTAGCATTGATTTGATTTCTACTGCAAGTGCGGATGATTTTTCTTGAAACTTCTTCTTTAATGGATCCATTTATGTATTTAAAATTTATTGTTTTATGAAATCTGTAAATAGTCTTTAGTTTTCTACTATCGCAAGCTTAATCTCTTGCTCAGATTTACCAGCTTTGGTAAGCTCACTTCTAATTTTTTGGTTCTGCAATCTGATCATATCAACGTATGAAGCAAATGCAGCTTTTTGAGATTCAATTAAGAGTAGATTTAAGGAAGTGGTAAATCCTTTATTTATGGCATTGCGTTTTTCGATGTATTTTGCAATGTCCGTGATTTTTAAATCTTTTATCCCCTCAAGTTGCTTTGATTTTCTTTCTGAAATTTCCAGAAGTTTTTCAAACTGACCTTCGTTTAGACCAAAGAAACTTATATAATCTGTTGTTGATTCTGGGAAAGTTAACGCCGTTTGGTTGTTTTGTGCATTCAAATTTATAGCAAAAAACATAACAAGGATTGAAGCAAAGATTCTCATATGGATTGATTTTTTTTTCGGAAGGCTAAATTACAATTTTAATCGAAATTTGAAAGCTAATTACTTGGCTTTATTCCACTGTGTTAGGACTTTGCGCTATTTTTTACTTTTTTGACGTATTTTCGTGTAAAAGAAAGCTGATTTTTATGATGGTAATGATACAGGACAAGATTGTCTCTACGGAAATCTTTGAATCTAAATTTGCATGCAATTTAAAAGCATGTAAGGGCGCCTGTTGTTGGGAGGGTGATTTTGGAGCCCCTTTAGAAGAAGAAGAACTAGAAACATTAAAAGAATTATATCCACTATACAAAGATTTTATCCCTGAAAAAGGGCAAAGGCGTATCAAGAAACTGGGTTTTTATGATTTTATTGAAGAGACACAGGAATTTGCTACCACTTTAATGGAAAATGGTGCCTGTGCTTATCTTAGCTATAACCCTGATGGATCTGCTTATTGTGGTATTGAAAAAGCATATAACGCTGGCGCAATCAGTTATCGCAAACCCATTTCCTGCCATCTTTATCCGATTCGAGTTACTGCAAATGAGAAACTTGCTTTTGAAGCCTTGAACTATGATGTTTGGGATATTTGTTCAGCGGCCTGTACAAAGGGGGAAGAGCAACAAATTCGTGTTTATGAATTTGCTAAAGATGCTCTTGTCCGAAAATATGGTGAAGCATTTTATGAAGAACTTGATGAAGTTGCAAAGGATTTAACTTCGGATAAATAGGAATTTTTTAAAGAATTAGCTTAATTGTGTTCTCCTTTTGAAAAAAGGTGCAAACACATTACATTTGCAAGGCTTTTTTGACTTTATTGTCTAATAAAAGCGCAGATTTTACTTGTTTTTGAATTAACTTAATGATTTTCAGAGTTTTGGGAGATTAAGTCCCCAAAGGAAACTTTTTACAGTTTTATATTATGATACAGAAGATTCGCAATAACATGTCCTGGCTCTTGATCCCATTGGTGGGCCTTGCTCTATTATCATTCATTCTTATGGATGCTAATTTCTCTTTTGGTGGAGGTGCTAATAGCGTAGGATCAATTAACGGAGAGACAATCAGCTCCGAGCTTTTTAATGATAAACTTAAAAGCGCATATCGCAACCAATCTACTGGACATGCACAGATCAATCAGGTATGGAGTTATTTCCTAGATACTGAGGTAGTATGTAAAGAGGCTCGTGCTATGGGTCTTGGTGTAAGTGAAGCAGAAATGGATGAGTTACTATATGGAGTAAACAGAAGTCCAATAATTGTGCAAGCTTTCACAAATCCAAATACAGGTCAAATTGATGCTCAGGCTTTGGAAGCATACCGTTCAAAAACAAATGCAGATGGTACACAAATGAACAATGAGCAGCTTAAATGGTGGTCATATGTAAAAGAATTGGTATCAAATGAAAAGCTAAAAGAGAAGTATTTAAATATCGCAATCAAAGGTCTTAACGTTCCTTCTTGGGAAGCGGAGATGATGGCTGAACGTAATACAGAAGTTATCGATTTCGCATATGTAAAAATTCCTTACTTAAATATTGATGATAGTAAGGTTAGCCCTACTGATGCTGATTATAAAAGATACATCAAGGAAAATCAGGCAAAGCTTGAAACAAATGAGGAGCAGAGAAGAGTTTCTTATGTTGTTCTAGATGTAATCCCTACAGCTGAAGATTCTTTAGATGTAAGAAATGAGGTTGTTAAAATCTCTGGTATGATGGCAGAGACTGAAGATGATGCAATGTTTGCTCAATCTTACGCAGGTCAATATTCTGATGCGTATGTAGCGTATTCAACATTATCTGCTGATATCAAAGAAGAGGTTGAGGCTGCTGCAAATGGAACTGTTGTAGGTCCTTACCTTGAAGGTGGACAGTATAAGGTAGCTAAGGTACTAGATAAAAAAGTGATTGCAGATTCAGTTCGTGCACGTCACATTTTATTAAATGCTTCTACTCAAGAAGAGCTTATTGCAGTTACACAGACTTTAGAGACGTATAAGAGTCAGGTAGAGAATAATGAAGTATCTTTCGATTCTTTAGCTATCCAATACAGTGTTGATGGTTCTGCATCAGAAGGTGGGGACCTAGGTATGAAAGGAAGAGCTACTGGATTTGTTCCTCAGTTTGAGAATGCAATTCTTTACAACCTTGAAGAAGGTGAAATGGAGATTGTTTATACTCAATTCGGAGCACACCTTATTCAGGTAACTGAAAAGAAATACTTGAATAACGATGAGATGGTTAAAGTTTCATACGTTGGTAGAAATATTATCCCTTCAAACAGTACTCTTGAAACTGTTGAGGAGCAAGCTTATAATTATATCGATGCAGGTGATTTAGAATCACTTCGTGCATTAGCTGCTGAGAATAATGTAGCACTTCGTACTTCAAATGCATTCAAGTCTTTTGATAATTTCCTAACTAATCTTGGAACAGATGCAGATGCACGCAATATCATTCGTTGGGCATTTGGTAATGACAGAAATGTTGGTACTGATGTACGTGTAGGTGATGTATCTTCAAGATATTACACGTTTAGAAATCCAGTTTCAAATGCTACTGATAAGTATGTTATTGCTGCACTAGAATCTGTAATAGGAGAAGGTGTACCAAGCGTATCTGAGGCAAAGGTTTCGAGCGAACTTAACGTAATTAACATGCTTAAAGGTGAGGTAATGAAAGAAGAGGTTAAAGGAACTGATCTTGCTTCAATTGCAAGAACTTACGGTGTTGCAGTTGATACAGCAAGAAACGTAAACTTTGCAACAAGCCTTATCGCAGGTCTTGGATCTGAGCCTACAGTTATTGCAAATGCATTTACTGCTACTCCAAATCAGGTTTCTCCTGTTATCGTTGGAAAAAGCGGAGTATTTGTTGTAATGCCACTTACTGCTCCAAGAGGAGGTCAGTCAGATGCAGCAGGTCTTAAGCGTACAAATTTAAGTCAACTTCAAGGTCAGGTTAGAACTAGACTGGTAAATGAGGTTAAAGCAGACGCTAAGGTTACTGAGAACCTTTCCTTGATTTATTAATCAAGTCAAAATATATTTTCAAAAGGTGAGCAGTAAACCTGCTCACCTTTTGTATTTTTAGCAAAATCATCAGAAATGCGTGAATCTTCAAATCACTTTTTGCCTCTAAAACGTTTGGAACAAATGGCTAACAAAGGCTATATGATAATGCCTTTGGATATCATCCAGAATACCTTCAGAAATCTTGTAGGGGATAAAGGACGGTTATTAATTCCATTTCTGATCTTTCTGGGTCTAGGGCAGTTGCTTTCTACATTTGGATATATCACAAATATCCTTCTGAATGTTCTAGTAGATCCATTTATTGTTGCCTATGTTTATTTCGTGCTTTTCAATAGGAAATTTAATTTACCTTATTCGTTCGGAGATCTATTGAAAAAAAGATGGAAGCAATTACTAGGAATGAATTTGCTTT
>OMKD01000165.1 GCA_900299495.1 Sphingobacteriales bacterium | reverse complement strand
CTTGCAGTTATTCCACTGAATCATAGAGTAAGAAACAGCATCCTTAGCAGAGAAAGAAGATATTTCTTTGATGTGATAATCATATAGCCAACAAGGCGCAGGGGTTTTATCGCCCGCATTCATGTGGATGTATAACATATGCTGAATGACTTGCTCAATATTTTGATAGTCGTAATTTGCATTAGGATCAAATCGCATATTCTGATTTACAGTACCATCCTCGAAGGCTAACTGAATAGCCAGATTCATGGTTTTATTGATATGTGTAGAAGGTCCCTTAGCAATCATTTCCAGGTAGGCCAGATAAGCACCTGCTAGTGGTTCGGAAAGTGTACGCAGTTTTTCTTCACACAGCTTTGGCTCATAAGGAATATTAAGCAGGCAGTCGTTAAGGTTTTCCACTTCCAATGCAACCACATTTTCACTATCAGAACTGAACATAGATCTCGTGAATTGAATGACAGGGTCATTTGTGTAGGCTTTTTGGAAAGCAGCCTTTGTTCCTTTGCCATAATAACCATCAAGGGAAGAAGTATAAATACCGTCTTTCTTCAAAAGTTTTTGAAGTTCAATAGCAGAGGTTCTTTTTTTGTTTCCTCTTATGTTCGGTTTTGCAATTTTTTTAAGCTTAGTTGAAAAGTGAAGTTCCCAAAAAGTATAGATCTCCTCATTCATTAACACATCCATACCCATATTCTGATCCTCAGTACTGTAGCCCGTTATTCTAGGCTGAGCTATGGATTCCTGATCGAAATAGAAACTATTCATTGGGTGAACAAGCTCCTTTGGAAATTTAGCAATAAAGGCGCCTGTGTATTCTTTACGAATCTGTTGCAAGGCTGCATCCGCAAGATTTCTGTTTGCATAAGGCCCCTCAAGAATTCTTATGATGTTATCTACGCCAGTTATTTTCCTGTTCTTATCAATATGAGATAAGTCTAAACTCAATTGTTTATAATAATCGTACGAAGCGATTTGAACATAATGTGTGCTTACGTTCGCAAATGTATTCTCTTCTACGCGAGCATTGATAAAACCGCTTTTTTTAGCCTTTTTACTTAGCTCAAGAGCCACCGAATAATCTGTATAATCCCCAAGTTTCACTTGTTCTAAACCTTGGTTTAGTTTGTTGTTATAGACTAATCCATTATTGGCTAATTCTGGAAAATCAAAGACCTTGACTCCACTGAAGTTTCCTAAAGAAATGTTGTATGTCGTAACCTCCTGAGCATTTGTAAATACCGAAAAGTATATACAGCTTAATAAAACGAGTAGACCCTTTTTTGTCATAAGATTTAGTTTGGATTTCTAATTGTTCCTTATCGGGAGTTGTATTATAAACATTAAATATAAGTGAAATAACGTATTGAGATTTGATTTTTGTACATCAATTGGAGTTCTTTTTGTTTATAATCAACAAATTATTTCTCAATTTCATCCCATAATTGAATGCGCTTGAATTAATATTTGAATTATTAACCGAGATATTATCTTTGAAATATAATTGGTTTGCATAAACCTTATCCTTTTCGAGTCATTTCATTATGTAGGTGGTATTTTCATTTATGTCAATGCCGAAAATCTAAAACATGAGTAAAAGAAATAGAATAATCCTTAGTACAATAATTGGTATTGTCCTGATTGTAATTGGAATCAATGGATCCAGTTATCTGGCTTCTAAAAAAGAGCCTCCAAAGGTAAAAGCTAAGTCAGACACACGTCCTAGCGTTCAGGTTAAGGAAGTTCAAAAGGCTACTGAACAATTTGATATTGTGTTAGAAGGTACCTTAAATGCCTACAATAAAGTTTCTGTATTTACGGAAGTTCCAGGAGTTTTAGAGAAGGGGAGTGCACCTTTTAAAGTAGGTAATTATTTTAGGGCTGGTGATGTAATGTTTAAGATAAATAATGAAGAAGCATCTTTATCCTTGCTTGCTCAGAAAAGTGAATTATTGAGTAGAGTAGTAGGCTTATTACCTGATATTAAGCTAGATTTTATAGAGCAATTTGATGCTTGGCAGGCTTATGTGGATAATTTCGATGTAGAAGCTCCAATTGCTGATTTTCCAGAAGCACAAAGTATCAGAGAGAAAAGCTTTGTGGCTGCCAGAAATTTAAATACCACACTTTATTCTATTCGAAGTGCTGAAAAGCGTTTGGAGAAGTATACGGTAAAGGCACCATTCTCAGGTGTGCTAACTATGACCAATACTAATATTGGTGCAATGGTTCAGCCTGGGCAGATGCTGGGTGAATTTATGGAGCGAGGTGATTTTGAATTGGTAGTTTCGGTATTAGCTTCAGACATTAAATACTTGAAAAAAGGACAAGTGGCCAGTTTTTATTCTGAGGATCTTGATGCATCCTGGAAAGGGCGCATTGTTCGAATTTCAGATAAGATAAATCCACAATCTCAAACATTGGATGTATATGTTAGACTAGGCGGAAGCGGGCTTAAGGAGGGGCTTTTCCTCTCGGGTACTGCACAGTCTGTTCCTGTTGATAGCGTGTTTGTTTTGGATAAAGCCTTATTGGTTGGACAGGACGAGGCATTTATTGTGAAGGATAATCGATTGGAGAAGATAACTTTGGATATTGTTCGAATTTCCGATAAGGGTATACTGGTGCGTAATATTCCCGAAGGAACACAAATGCTTGCAAAACAAGTATCCGGAGCATTTGAGGGTATGGAAGTTAATTTGACTAACCCTTCAAATGACTAATTATGAGAGGAATTATTAATTACTTTATAAAGAACTCTTTTGCTGCAAATGCATTGATGATCGGATTGTTGATCATTGGTATTGTCAGTGGTTTGCAAATGAAGTCTACCTTTTTTCCCGAGATACCTAACCGACTGATCTTTGTTCAGACAGTCCTTCCTGGAGCTTCTCCTGAAGAGATTGAAGAGGGTATCATTAATAAGATCGAGGAAAAGCTAAAGGGTATTACAGGTATTGAGCGTATTACTTCTGTGAGTAATGAAAATGCTGGTGCTGTAACGATTGAGGTTAAGCAAAAAGCAGATGCTTATACGGTGATCGAGGATGTGAAAAATGCAGTAAACAGTATTCCCTCGTTCCCTGCAGGCATGGAACCTGCCAAGGTCTTTGTAAACGAGAATGTTGGTTTTGCGATAAGCTTTGCCATTAGTGGGGCAGAGAATCTTCAGAAGCTTAAGGCTGTTGCCAGAAATGTTGAAGATGATCTTTTAGCCATGGATGGTATATCCAAAGTGAGCCTGAGTGGTTTTCCTGAAGAAGAGATTGTAGTGGAATGCAGAGAGCGAGATTTAAGAGCATATCAACTTACCTTTTCTGAAATCAGTTCAGCGGTAAGAGCCGCAAATATTGATATTACCGGTGGTCGTGTAAAAGGAAATAAGGAAGAAATCCTCTTAAGAGCAAGACAGAAAGAATATTATGCCAATGATCTTAGGAATATTATAGTTAAGAAGGATGCCGATGGTGGAAAGGTGCTTTTGCATCAGGTTGCTGATGTAAAGGATCAATGGGCGGAAGATAATCCATCCCGATCCTTTTTGAATGGAGAACCTTCAGTTGTGATTACGGTAAATAATACACCGAAAACCGAGGATATGATTACGATCACAGACTTGGTTAATAATTACGTGGATGAGTTCAATGCAGATCAGACAGAGCTGAAAGCCACAATTGTACGCGATGGATCCATTTTACTCCGT
>OMKD01000164.1 GCA_900299495.1 Sphingobacteriales bacterium | reverse complement strand
GTAAGTCCTGTAACGACTAGTGACTATACGGTCACTGTTACTGATAATTGTGGAGTAACTGCTGAAAAAGTAGCCTCAGTAACTGTGGCAGAATTACCTGAAGCTGTTTTGAGCGGAAGTGGAAATATATGTTCAGACCAGTCTAATTCAGTAAATCTAGTTTTAGATTTGTCCGGCAATGGACCCTGGGTGCTTACCTATACTAAAGATGGAGTAGAGCAACCTCCAGTGACAACCAGTGACCCTTCTTATACGCTTTCAGTAAGTGAATCTGGTTTATATACTTTAAGTTCTGTAGTTGAGGAAGGAAAAGTCTGTTTTGGATCAGTTAGTGGTTCTGTGTCAGTAGGAAGTACAACGCTCGTGGCAGATGTTTCAAAAACGGATCCAAACTGTTTTGGGGAGCATACAGGAAGTATTTCGGTATCCATGGCAGGAGGGGACTCACCATATGTATATAATTGGTCCAATGCTTCGGCTTCAGGAAATACACCAACAAATCTTGTAGCAGGAACTTACGAAGTAACGATTACAGACGATAATGGTTGTCAAACTATTCAATCGGAAACATTGACCGAACCAGATGAAATAACCGCACAGCTTAGCAATGTAACCCATATAGATTGTAATAATCCAAATGGTACTGCTCTTGTAACAGCATCAGGAGGAGCAAATAATGGCTTTACTTACGTGTGGAGTACTGGTAGTATTGGCACTGCGTTAAGTGTTACAAGTGCAGGTAGCTATGAGGTAATCATTACTGATGGAAATGCTTGTAGCACCGAAGAAACAGTAGTGATAGTTATAGACACAGCTGCTGTGGTCGAATTGACAGTGGATGAATTTGAGGTTGATTGTAACAATCCAAGTGTTCAGTTTACAGGATTAGAGGTAAACACATCTGCATCGCTTGATTATCAATGGTCTACAGTTGATGGGCAAATAACTAGTGGTTCTACTGAAATAAATCCAATAGTTAGCTCATCAGGTACCTATGTCCTGGAAGTGTATAACCCCTCTAACGGGTGTACGCACGAGGCAGAGGTATTTGTTGAAGAGGATTTCACAGTTCCTGTAGCAAATGCAGGTCTAGATCAGATGCTTAATTGTACAGTTACAGCACTTAGCTTGGATGCTTCTGCTTCTGATACTGGAACTGAATATACCTACGACTGGACAACTCTTGATGGTAATATAGTTAGTGGAAGTGAATCATTAAATCCTTTAATTGATGATCCAGGTACCTATGAAGTTTTAGTCACCAATCTGAATTCTGGTTGTGTGAATACAGCCAGTGTAGTAGTAGGTGAGGATATAGAAACACCTGATTTCTCTATTCAGGCAGATTATGAAGTACTGACCTGTAATCACACAAGTAGTACACTGTCTTATATATTGAATGGTGATCCAGCTAACCACTCCATGGTTTGGACGGATGAATCGAATAATCCTGTTGTATCAGGTTCTGTTCCGGGTGTAATTGATATCAATACCCCAGGAAATTATACGCTGTTGTTTACGGATATTACAAATGGCTGTTCTTCTGAAGAACAGATTCTTATAGAAGAGGATGTCGAAGAGCCCGTAGCAATTGTTTTAGGTTCCGGACCATTGAATTGCTCCAATCAAACGGTTGTCATAGATGGTACAGGTAGTAGTGAAGGAGCTGCGTTTAGCTATGCATGGCAAGATCCTTCAGGTGCTGTGATTAGCGGTGAAACCAGTCTCAGTATTTCAGTGGAAGAAACAGGTTCATATGCTCTCATTGTAACAAATAATAATAACGGATGTACGAATATATCAGAGGAGTTGATTGAGATAGATACACTTTTACCAAGTGTTGATCTACAAGTAAATGATCAATTAAATTGTAGCATTACTGAAGTACAGCTTACGGGCAATGTCACAAATGCAAACAATCCTATGTTCGAGTGGTTAGATCAAAATGGTCTTCCTTTAAATTCTGAAGCATCCAATGTGATGGTGTCTGAACCTGGTCTGTATACGGTACATGTTGAAAACGAAACCAATGGGTGTTCAACTTCTGCGACGATTAATGTAGAACAGGATATTAATATCCCTGAGGTATCGGCAGAGCCTGTCGAAGAACTGAATTGTTTGATTACGAGCAGAACACTATCCTTGGTCAATCCATCCAGTAGTCAGAGTTTTGAATATGATTGGACAACTGCTGATGGAAATATCCTTTCTGGAGCGACTAGTTCAACTCCAGTTGTTGATGCTGCAGGTACATATTCTGTAAGCGTTTTAGATACAGACAACGGCTGTTCAATGTCTATTGCGGTTGTATTGGATGAAAATATTACGAGTCCTGAGGTGTCAATTGCAGATACAGATTTAATAACCTGTGCGATGAGCAGTGTTGAAATAGATGCCACTAACTCATCCAATGGTTCAAACTTTATACATAATTGGACAACTTCTGATGGTTCGTTAGTCTCAGGTAGTGACACACCAACCCCCATGGTAGACGCTGCAGGAACATATACGCTACTAGTTACAGACTTAGAAAATGGTTGTACCAGTGAAGCAGATATCATTGTAGACCAAGATATAGATATGCCTGTTGCAGTTGTATCAAATATTCAAGAATTAAACTGTGATCTAACCACGTTTGATATGGACGGATTTGCATCAGAGGGCCTTAGTTTGGCTTATGAATGGAAGGACGCAAATACACAAGAATTCTTATCTGATGAGGAATATCTCACTGTTAATCAAGCTGGATTTTACACGCTTTTGGTTAATAATACTGTTAATGGCTGTACACATGAAGTTACTGTTGAAGTAACAGAAAATATTATCGAACCATCTGCAGAACTCTCTGTGACTAATCTTCTTACCTGTACTCTAAATGAGGCAACGATTAATAGTTCGGTGATTTCTAATAGTGGATCCTTTGACCTGCAATGGATCAATACAACAGGAGAGGTAATAGCTGGGCAGACGGATGAATCTATTCAGGTAGAGGAAATAGGAAACTACACGCTACAAGTGGTAGATACAGAGAACGGTTGTTTAACCATTGTGGATGTCCAAGTGGAAGAGGATGTTGAAATTCCTGTAGTGGATGTTTTTGATCCCGCTAAGCTTACCTGTGTGGTTGAGGAGGTTATACTTTCAGGAAATATAAGTAGTACAGATAGCGATGTTTCAATTATTTGGACTACGGATACAGGAAATATTATTGGAGATCCGACGGCAGAAGCCGTAGAGGTGGATGAGCCAAGTATTTATTATGCAGAGGTTACTGATTTATCGAGTGGTTGTATAAATACGGTTTCTGTAATGGTTGAAGAAAATACGGAAGTTCCGCTAAGCCAAGTGGAAGCATCTGGAGATTTAAATTGTGTAAGCCACAATGTTCAATTAAACGGATCGGGTATTGGAGTAGATATGGCATTTAGTTGGAAAGATCAAAACGCAATGATTATTCCGGGCGAGCATACAGAAGTTTTGACTGTGCAAGAGCCCGGAGCTTATACCTTTGTCGTTTTTGATCAGGAAAATGGATGTTATTCCGAAAGTCTAGTTACTGTAGCTGTTGATACGATATCTCCTGACTTAGATGTGGATACTCCAGATATTTTGGATTGTAATCAGACTTCAGTTTCAATAAGTGGAACGTCAACAAATGTTGATGAACCTGTTTATAGTTGGTTTGGTCCTCAAGGATTGATTGCCGGGGCTATAGGGACATCTATTGCTATAGAGAATCCTGGCACTTATTTATGGGTTGTAAGTAATCAGGTAAATGGTTGTGTGAATGAAAAAGAGATTACCATAAATCAAGATATTCAAATGCCTCAGCTGGCCATAAGCTCAGCAGAAGAGCTAACATGCTTAAATACGGAGCAAACCATCGAATTAGTGAACGAATCTTCTGATTCAAGTTTTGAATATTCATGGACAACTTCCAATGGAAATATTCTATCTGGTAATGACAGTCAGAGTCCTGTGGCCAATGCTCCAGGTATATACACTGTTGAGGTTTTGAATATAGTAAATGGATGTATTGAATCCATTTCTGTAGAATTAAAACAAGATATAGAAAGCCCAAATATAGCAATAGAAGAGGCTGATATGCTTACCTGTTTAGTTAATATGGTTGAGTTGAATGCAGCAGCATCCTCATCAGGTAATAATTTTGATTACTTATGGACAACTTCTAATGGGGAGTTGGTATCAGGTGCAAATACTGCTACGCCTGTTGTTAGTAAAGGTGGTAACTATTCACTAACTATTACGGATTTGAGTAATGGCTGTTTTTCTTTACTGGATACAGAAGTTCAACAGGATATAGAAGTTCCTGTCGCGGTTGTCTCTAATCTTCAGGAATTGACCTGTGATTTAACTGCTTTTGAATTAAGTGGCGATTTATCAGAGGGTGATAATCTTCAGTATTTGTGGAAAGATTCGAATACCGGACAATTATTATCCGTAACTGCTGATATAATTGTTAGTCAGCCCGGATTATACACCCTCGAGGTGATTAATGCTGAAAATGGCTGTAGTCATGAGACTGCTGTAGTTGTTCAGGAAAACATGCTAGCACCGTCTACTGAGCTTAATGTGATGGATATTCTGACTTGTACTCAAAATGTTTCTACAATCAACAGTAGCATTTCTACAAACAGTGGATTGTATGATGTTGTGTGGTTAGATGAAGCAGGTTCTATCATTGATGGACAAAATGCAGCATCAATAGAGGTTTCAGCATCTGGAACATACATACTTCAAGTAGAAGATCCAGCTAATGGTTGTATTTCTGAAGATTATGCTATTGTAGAAGCTGATATCGAGATTCCTGTTGTAATAGTAGATCAACCTGCTAAGATCAATTGTATTCAGGATGAAGTTGTATTGAATGCAAGTATTGATAATACAGATAACGATGTAGTTATTTGGTGGACAACATCGAATGGGAGTATTCAAAGTGATCCGATACAAAATCAAGTAAATGTAAATGCCGCAGGTGATTACAATATCACGGTAACAGATTTATCAAGTGGCTGTCTTAGTGAGATTGTAGTTACAGTAGAACAGGATTTAAATGAACCTGTTGCGGAGTTAAGTGGAAATGAATTATTAACCTGTTCTTTAGATGAAATAGAATTATCTGCAAATAATTCACAGGGGAATGATTTAGCATACGAATGGTGGAGTGGTCCGACTGGATTACTTTTATCTGAATCATCCAATCTGTCAACTTCAGATCCAGGTAATTATACCTTGATTGTGGTGAACCAGGTAAATGGTTGTTCCAATGTCCTTGATTTTATTGTTGAAGAAAATATACAAAGCCCAGCGCTTGTGGCTTCAGAGGTTGATATTTTGACTTGTTTAAATACAGAAGTTTTATTGGAAGCCCAGATTACTACTGTAAATGCAGGGAGTGCGATTAATTGCGTTTGGTCTTCCAATGGAACCATTCTTCAATCCGGTAACCAAGATAATTATGGGGTAAATACATCAGGTATATATAATCTTTTGGTTGAAGATTTGGATAACGGTTGTACGTCGGAAATAGTTTTTCAGGTAGATGAAGATATTACGCCTCCTACAGTTTTTGCAACTGAGCCTGCCACTATCGATTGTGATACGGATGAGGTTCAATTGGATGTGACTGTTATTGGAGTATCTGGTGGAAACTATTCCTTTGATTGGTCAACTGCAAATGGGACGCTTTTAGATCCTGATAATATTGATGCTACTGTAACAACGGCAGGTAACTATGAATTGACGGTAATAAATTCAACAAACGGATGTCCATCTGTTTTAGAACTTATAGTGCAAGAGGACTTTGATTATCCAATTGTTGATGCCGGGGTAGATTTTATGTTTCCTTGCTTTGAAGAAAGTATAAGTCTTGATGCCTTTGTTCAGGTTGGATCAGCAGCTTATTCGATCGATTGGAGTACAGTTAATGGAAACATTGTGTCAGGTTATTCAAGTATAAATCCAGCGATTTCTTCAGATGGACTCTACATTATAACTGTTGAGAATGAAATTAACGGATGTGTTGCTCAGGATGAGATCCGAGTGTTAAAGGAACAGCCTTATCCAATTGATATTGATAATGTTCAACCTCTTTGTCATAATGACCCAGGATCGATAGCAATTACTTCAGTTAGTTTAGCTTCAGGTCCGTTTATCTATTCTATAGACGGTGGAGACTCTTTTTCTCCTGAGTCTAATTTCCAATATTTGAATGCTGGGAATTATGAAGTCGTAGTCCAGGATTTTAATGGTTGTTGGTCAGAGATTAAAGAAGTGGAATTGATAAATCCAGTTAAACTTGATGTGGACACTGAAGTTGAAATATTTATTGAGCAAGGGGAGACCTGCCAATTATACACAACGGTAAATTATGCATTCAATGATATAAACTCGGTTGTTTGGACACCTTCGGAAGGGCTGGATTGCTCTAATTGTTTAAATCCAGTATTTGAAGGTTCTTCTACTCAGACCTATGAGGTTGAGGTGGTGACAGTAAATGGTTGTGTAGAACGATCGGTCGTTACGATTTATGTTGATGAAACTCCGAAAGTCTATATTCCTAATGCTTTTACGCCAGATGGGGAGGGATCAAATGATATCTTTTTTATAACAGCAGACCCTGAAACAGTGGAACTGGTCAAGAAATTTGAAATATTTGACAGGTGGGGAGAGAAGATGGTTTGCTATGAATATTTCAAGCCAAATGATCCAAATTATGGATGGGATGGAATGTTCAAAGGGAGGCTCTGTAATCCGGGTGTTTTCATCTATTTTGCAGAGGTAATTATGAAAGACGGCCGAGTCGAAAAGTTTAAAGGAGATGTAACTATTTCAAATTAAACCTAGAAGGGGATTGATGATATCATCAATCCCCTTTTAATTTACCTAGTTTTAATCTTTGTTTTGTTTTTTTTGTTTACTCATTATTAAATATATTTAAAGCTAGAAATAGACTATATTTATCTATTGCCCCGTGATTATTTAGCCAAATTATTGAATTACACATACCTTAACTAAACCAATGTCATGGGTAGATTACTACAATACTTGTTGAAGCAGATTTTTTTTGTATCAACAATTTTATTTTTATCCTTCTCTTTTCAATCTTTTCAGATTGGGGATAATTCTTATTTCCTTGTAGATACAACACTTGATCGATTTATTGCAAATAGTGATGATCACAGTACGTTAATCCTAACTAATTTGGTAGAAGGAGAAAACTACAGAGTATATGTAGTTCCGTTTGACAATGAGAAACAAGTCTTTATAGGAAAAATTAATAAAAGTCTAAATTTTTTGGGTTCACAATCCGCCGTATTCAAAGCTCAAAAAATGAACCATATTGACATAGGTTTTGCATCAATGGATTTTACGGAATATTATTTATCTGTTGTTCCTGATCAGGAAGCTTTTCAAGGGGAGACATTAAAAATGCCGGTTCTATCGGTTAATTCAAGTGTTACAGATTTATATTTAGTTGAAGATGTTTTTATTGGTGGAGGATGTTTTGATGTGTCAAATGTAACTTTTGCAACTGATCCGGGATCTAGAGGATCTTTTCAAAATGGAGGAACAAATATAGGTTTAGATGAGGGTATAATTTTGGCTACGGGAAATATCACTACAGCTATAGGTCCAAATACTCAAACGGGTGATAGCTCTCCGTCAAGTGGAGGATTTGATTCGGATTTGTCCACTTTGGCAGGAGCAACCATAAATGATGCTGCTATTCTCGAATTTGATTTCGAACCTACAACAGATACAATTAGATTCAATTATGTTTTTGCTTCAGAAGAGTACTGTGATTACACGAACTCTTCCTTTAATGATGCATTTGGATTCTTCTTAAGTGGTCCGGGTATCAATGGACCGTTTACGAACAGCGCAATCAATATTGCTACTTTACCAAATGGTCAATACGTATCAATTAACAATGTTAACCATACAAATAATGCAGCATTTTATGTTTCGAATACCACGCCTGGTACCAATACAGGTGGAGGTTGTGGTGGTGCCCATCCATTAGGCTCTGCTCCTGCTATTAATGAGGTTGAATATGATGCATTTACAGTTGTCTTGGAAGCAGTAGCTGTTGTTCAACCTTGTCAGACCTATCATATAAAACTTGCCATCGGTGATGCTGGTGATTCTGCATGGGATTCAGCTGTATTCTTGGAAGCAAATAGTTTCTCTGCTGGTTTACCTGTGGGAGGAGAAGCAATTAATCCGAGTACAAATAACAATATTGGTTATGAATCCTGTGATGGGTTTTATTTTGAATTCTGTAGAGAGCCAGGAACAGATGACTCCATGGACGCGCTTGTAGAATATACAGTGTCTAGCACAAGTACCGCTACTCCAGGAGCTGATTATACTCCTTTACCTACTTCTGTAACAATTCCGGCAGGTGTTGATTGTGTTCAACTTCCAATAACTGTAGTAAATGATAACATAACTGAGGGGCAGGAAACTATAATTCTTGATTTAGATAATCCTTGTAATTGTTCAGCGTCATCTGTAGAATTTATTATTGATGAAGTACCACCATTAGTATCTGCTATACCAGATGAAAATATTTGTGGTACTGGAGATGTAACTTTAAGTGCAAACCCAACAGGGGGATTAGCACCATATACTTATGATTGGAGTACAGGAGGAACTAGTCAGTCAGAAACAGTAACGCCTAATGGTAATCCGGTCTATGTGACGATTACTGATGATTGTAATAATCAGGTAATTGATACAGTAAAT
>OMKD01000163.1 GCA_900299495.1 Sphingobacteriales bacterium | reverse complement strand
GGATGTGAAATTCATAGATGCTGACCATGCGGTGTTAGTATGGATGGAAAATGAATCCAAAGAAGGAGCATTAATAAAAGGAGGTATAGTAGGATTTGGGAAAGGTATGATGGATTCCCAAACATTGGTTCGTACAGGTAATAGTCGGAGTAGTGGATTTCCTAAGATTGAAATCAATAATGAGCAATTATTTATCGTCTGGACCAATACAGAAACTGAAGAGCAAGAATTCGTAGAATCTGCAGTTTTTGATCTTTTTTAGATGGAAAGTCCACTGTTTCTTGAAAAAAAATAGGTGTTGTAGAGCTTTTTTTTAAAAAAAACTGAATAATCTGCTCATATGAAAATCTTTATTATTGACAGTAGATTAGTCAATGCTTACTTTTATAGTCCCATCACAAAATCTCGTTAGGTATAATCCACTGTTAGACAATCCACTTACTAATTCCGCGAACAATTAAAGGACACTTTAATTTAATTGAAATGAGAATCTATAACAAGATTACAAGGCATCGCGTATTCAGCCAAGTTAACATCAACGCAGATACCTCAAAAGTTTGGAAAACGATTGCAACTCCAGGCAATCTAAACCTTTGTCATCCATTTTGTAAAGAAAATCAAGTCTCTACATGGGGTGAGGTTGGTGCACAAGACAGTATTGAATATTTTAATGGTCTAAAGCTCGATCGTGAATTTACAGATTGGAAAGAAGGGGAGGGGTATACACTCAAGATAGGAAATAGTTATTATGCTTCTGCCTTAGTGACTTGGTCTATTGATGATGTGACTGAAGATCAAACCGCTCTTCGAATTCAAATCGCATTATTTCCTGACATCATATTGGACAGGGTACCTAAACTGTTCAAAAAGGCTGCACTGAATTTGGTTTACATGCCTCTCATGCGCAGATATGTGCAAGCGGTAACCAAAGGCTTCAAATATTACATAGAAACTGGTAAGCAGGTTCGCGCCAATCAGTTTGGTTATAACCCACTTTTCAGTAAACGCAGAGAGCATATTGAATTAGCTTCCAGAGTTCGTGTAGGGGAGTATGTCAATAAGTCTTTGGGATAGCTTGGAATTCCGAATACGGTTTTTTGGACTTTACTTCTGTAAATACTTACTAGCTTGTCTAATAGTGAATAAGATGGTTTTTCCTTAAATTGAAACTGTATGAATTAATTTAAGGAGAGAATTCCTTCTATCTATGAAACAGATATTCGCATTTATATTATTATTTTTTTGGTATAATTCCTTTGGACAATTTATCACTCATGGTCCTGTTGTAGGAGGAGTTTCAGATGCTCAAGCAAGAATTTATATCAAGACTGGATCACAAAGTAAAAGCTTTGATTTGGAGCTTTCTGCGTCTGAAAGTTTTGATAGTGTTTTGCTCTTTTCAGATTCTACAAGACTAGATAAATTTGGTTCAGTAATCGTAGCTTGTACAGGGCTTGATTCTGATACAAAGTATTATTACAGATTTACATTTGAGGACCAGCTTGATGCAAGTATGGGCAGCTTCAAAACCTTTCCTGCAGAAAATTCTACTGCTCCACTCAAAATAGTAGTAGGTTCTTGTAATTATGGCAATAATCCTAGCTTATTCAGTCAAATTCAGAATTTTGAGCCACACCTTTTTGTTCATCTTGGTGATTGGGGCTGGCCTCCTGCACAACTAGGAAATGATTATTGTTTATATCCAGATAAACAAGCAGAATCCTTCGCAATACGTTATACTGATCCAAGCATGGAAAATTATATTCAACCTTACATGCCAGTCGAATATATTTATGATGATGATTATAGTTATAATGATTCTGAGGGTTGGACCTATCCTTCTTTTAGTGTAGAAAATAATGGGGGTGTTATTTCCACAGAATTAGTAACTAATCAAATGCCAATAGGAATAAGAGAAGGAGCTATCCAGAGTTATTTTGATTATTTTCCGGGCTATGCATCTGTAGATACTACTCAAGGAATTTATCATAGCTTTAAAATGGGTAATCTTGAGTTTTTTATGTTGGATACCCGTAATTCAAGAATGCCAAGACATGATGCTTTTATATATGATTCAGATAATGAGAGCTGGAACTTTCAACCTGATTCCGTGAATCATTCAATGCTTGGACAGACTCAGCGGGAATGGCTATTGAACGGCCTTCAGGAATCTGATGCGGATTGGAAGATTATTGGTAGTAGTGTTATTTTCAACTCCTATTATGCAGAGATTTTAAAGATTGCTTTGGTCTTTCAGGGACTAGAGGTCAATATTGCTGGGCAGAATGGATCAGGGGCAACCTTGGCTTCTAACCTGGCCTATAACTGGGTCGGATATCCTGCTGACCAGCAAGCTCTGTTGAATGTATACCAGGCTGGTGCTGTTAAGGATTTGCTCTTACTTTCTGGTGATTCCCACAGCACAGCCTTAGATGATGGTACCAATGCTGGAATCCCTGAATTAACAGCTAGTGGCTTAGCTGCAGGAGATGAGGCGGTTATTAATTATTATGTAGACTCCATAGGAGCTTTAATTGGTTACCCTACAGTAGAAGAAGCGTTATGGAATGGTGGAGGAAATGCAGTTAGTAATTTGAATTTTAATGATTCATTTGGTACAGTTGAAGTGTTTGGAAAAGACTCCCTGAGATATTGTGCTTACGATGAAAATGGTTTCGAGTTTGGTTGTATAACACTAAATCATAGTAGCTTGAGTACGGGATTAAAGGCAACTAATATTGATGATGCATTAGAAGTATATCACTATGATGAAACCAGTGAATTAATAATCAAGTGTGATGCTAATTTGCTAGGGGATTTAAAGGTGTTAAAGCTGTATAACAGTGCTGGATTAATGATAGACCAAATAAATCTAAACCTAGAAGAGTTTGTCTATTATACTTCTGATTTGGCTGCAGGAGTTTATATCCTTGTTTTAGATGAAGGAGATAAGAAATTTAGTAGGAAATTTGTGAAGCCCTAAAGTGTTATTCTTGAAAGTATAGGCCTGATTGGATTAGTTCCGATACTTATTAGACCCAAAAGCTTCTCCTTTACCCGTCTGGCAAAATTGTCGAAGACTTTCTAAGTATTTACCCCAGCTGTAATTGAGGTTTGCATAGGTGTCGTCTTGGGTTATAAAGCCTTTGTGGGAAAATCTTACCCTTGTTTTTTCTTCGTTACTGTCAAGCTCAAAGGTAAATACGTGATGCTCGAATGGACTATCCTTTTCTATGCAGGTCCATTGGATTCGTTGATTGGTCAGTAAGTCGGTAATTTGAACATCCATTTTCATTTGTCCATAGGTGAATGTAATTCGATCACTCAAATAATTTCCGCCTTCTACCTTGGTCGTATACCAAGCTCTAAGGCTATCGATATCATTGATGGCATTGAAAACTTCCTCTACAGGACTGTTGATGTGAAAAAGGTGCTTTATGGGAATCATCTTTTTTAGTAATAAAATAAAAGATTTTCCTTAGCTAATATGTGGGTTTTCAGCCTCTTGTATACTTTCTTATTTTTTTAGTTCAATACTCAGGTTTTTTAGGTTTATAATTGAGAAATAAACTGTTTCTAGGTCTTAGAGATCAAAGGAATCTTTAAAAATTGACACTTCATGCTTTAAATAACCTTGTCTTTTGCTGTTATGTATGGCCTTTTACAGTATTGGGATTGAATAATACTGAACTTAAGTTTTTAGACTAAAAAAAACAGCATGTTTTCCTCTGTATTTGATTTTATAATCCTGGGCGCCATTCTTTTTGTAATATTCAGGCAGGTATTTAACCAGCAGGTGAAGGTTCGTTGGAAAATGAGTCGGATGAAGACCAAACGAATTGATGCCGTAATAGATGGAGATATTATTAAGATAGTTGGAAAAGCTGAAGCTGCTGGCGAATTGCTAAAAGCACCTCTTTCCGGTCGTCCCTGTGTCGCTTATGCAATCAACGTGGAACGGTATTACCAGAATGGTGAAAACTCCTTTTGGAAGTCTGTTTTTAAAGAAAAAAAACTAGGTGACTTTGTCATTACGCAGGGCATGAAAGTCGCTTTTTTGAATAAAGAGCACATCGAAAACTATTTCGTAGAAGATTCGATCAAGACCTTTGATAAAGAGCTCCTCTTGCCAGCAGATCTATTAGAGTACCTAAAAACTAAAGGACTGGAGTTAAAGAACTGGCAAATCCGAATCAAGGAAGGGGTCATACTTGAAAAAGAAGAGGTAGCTGCCTCTGGGCAGGGGTACTGGGCTGTTGCTGAAGATCTGAATTTACCTTCAAACTATTGGAGAGTTTTAGAGCTGCGGTCTTATGCGCGTAATCCTGTATATTTCAGTGACGACTCCTATGCGAAAAAAGAAAGACTGAAGTCCAATAAAGATGTTTTTATGGGCTAACAATGATCTGCTCTAATATTCTTACACGTCTTGTGCTAAATTTTTACATGAATTCAATTGGGGATTAATTGAAATAGAATTGGAATTCGATATATTACTAATAAATCAATTTCCCGTTTATGTGTATCAATAGATATTACCCGTTTTTTGCTTTACTCACGCTTTTTACCTTTTCATGTACTTCTGAAAATCATGAAGAAGAGGCTAAAGGCGTTGCTGATGATTGGTTCTTTGCTCAACGCGCTTATCCAAGCGGAAAGATTGATAAGGATGCTTATTATCAGGCGGTCATTGATCGTAAAAATCAAGCTCAAACTCGTTCGAATCTCAACTGGGAGTTTGAAGGTCCTTTGAATGTAGGAGGACGTTTGACGGATGTTGAAATGCCAATTGATGATCAAAATACCATATACGTTGGTGCAGCCTCGGGCGGTATCTTCAAGTCAAATGATCTGGGCTTAAATTGGGAATCTATCTTTGATTATAATGAAAGTCTTTCCATTGGAGATATAGAAATTTCAAAAACAAATACAGATGTGATCCTTGTGGGTACAGGTGAATCCAACGCAGGAGGATCTTCATTGGCTTATGATGGCTTTGGTGTCTATCGTTCGACAGATGCTGGAGACAGCTGGTCTCATTTGGGATTAGCCGATGTCGGTAGTATCGGTAAAGTGGCACTAGATCCAACAGATGATGATGTTATTTTTGTTGCAGCAATGGGTGATCTGTTTGGCAATAATTCAGAGCGCGGTGTTTACAGAAGTACCAATGGTGGCGATGATTGGGAACAGGTCTTATTTGTTTCTGATTCTACGGGCTTTGTAGATTTGGCTATCAATCCAGAGAGTCCGGATATCATATATGCAGCAGCTTGGGAACGAATTCGTCGAGTAGATTTTAGACAATATGGTGGAGAGACCAGTGGTCTGTATCGCTCTCAGGATGGAGGTGATACCTGGGAGGAGCTTACAATTGGTTTGCCAGCAACAGGGCCTGAAAAAGGTCGAATAGGTATTGGCTTGGCTGCCTCTGATCCAGATATTATTTATCTGCACTATGCAGCGGCTGACGGAAGCCTTCGAGGTGTCTTTAAGACTGTAAATGGTGGTGATAATTGGGCTCAAATATCTAGTGCAGGAATCGATGAGGTTCCATTTATGTGGTGGTTCGGACGTATAGAGGTCGATCCTACAAATGCTGATCGAGTTTTCTTTGTTGGGTTCAATAATCATGAATCTACGAATGGTGGAGTCTCATGGTCGCCTATTTTTCAGGATGTCCATGTCGATCAACATGCCATTTTTATTCATCCCGAGAATCCTGAATTGGTGCTCAACGGAAATGATGGTGGTTTGTATGTGAGTACAACCGGAGGAGATCAGTATGAGTTTAGAGACAATCTTCCTATCACTCAGATTTACACCCTAGATTACGATCCTACTCTTCCACAGCGCTTGTATACGGGAACACAGGATAACGGAACCAACCGAACGCTTTCGGGTAATACCGATGATTGGGCCAAGATCTTTGGTGGTGATGGCTTTCATAGTTTAGTGGATCCAAATAATAATCAAACCATTTTTGTGGAGTATCAATATGGTAATTTGTTTAAATCCACTAATAATGGTCAAAGCTGGCAGTCCGCTCAAGGTGGTATTCCATCTAATGCTCGGAGAAATTGGAAAACGCCATATATGTTTGATCCTGCTAATTCAAATATTATGTACCTCGGTGCAAATACAGTAATGAAGTCCCTTGATCAGGGAAATAATTGGTTCTCTATCAGCCCTGATTTGACCAATGGACCAGGGGATGGTAATCTGTTGTATGGTACTATTACCTCCTTATCTGTTTCTCCCCTCAATTCAGATGTGATATACGCAGGAACAGACGATGGGAATGTTTGGGTAACCACTAATGGAGGAAATGATTGGGATAAGATATCTGACGATCTTCCTAATCGTTGGGTGACCAAAGTTCTGGCTTCATCTTACCACGCTGACGATGTTTATGTTACTTTTTCAGGATATCGATTTGGGGAAGATGAGGGACATGTTTATCATTCCTGGAATAAGGGTAATTCATGGGATGATATTTCTCACAATCTTGGGGATGTACCTGTGAATGATATAGCAGAAATAGATGGTAATTACTCACTTATAGCAGCAACGGATGTAGGAGTATTCTATACGCTTGCTAGTTTTTTTGGATGGTCCGATCTGGGATCGGGTATCCCACAGGTTGTTGTTTCCGAACTGGCATATGAAAAAGATCTTAATCTACTCTATGCAGGTACCTATGGACGTTCTGCCTATTCTATTAATTTAGATGATCTCTTTACAAATACAACATCTGTTCCAAAAACTGAATGGTCTGTATATCCAACTTTAGTAATGGATAAGATTTCCATTGAATCCTCTATTGCATTGACTGATGCGCATCGTGTTCGTTTGATCTCCATCAATGGTGAAGTCCTGCATGAAGGAAAGCTATCAGACATAGATCGTTTGG
>OMKD01000162.1 GCA_900299495.1 Sphingobacteriales bacterium | reverse complement strand
TACAGACCTGATATTAAAGGTCAGATAGAGGCCACTAAAGAAAGTTTTGCGTATCAGATTGGAGGCTTATCTTGTTTATCAGGAGATTACCTTGCTGAGTATTACTTTGCTCAACCTCTTGAAATAGGCCAGAAGTTGATTTTTGCAGACATGATCCATTATACAACCGTAAAGACAACGATGTTTAATGGGATAAATCATCCATCTATAATGCATTGGGATGGAAAATCCCTTGAAATGGTTAGGTCCTTTGGCTATGAAGATTATAAAAACAGAATGGCTTAAATGAAATCTGCTGATGCAATTACTCATATCATAGACGTTCTTCAACATTCAATTGGTGAACAGGAAGCAAAAAATATTTCAAGGATTATTCTGGAGGATGCCTTTGCTTTAAGCTATCCTTTTGTTTCAGGAGAGGTGGATGAAGAAAAGTTGGAAATTATACTTTATAAAGTAAAAAGTGGTCATCCTATTCAGTATGTCCTTGGAAGTGCACATTTTTATGGCTTTGATCTGAAGGTCAATGAACATGTGCTTATCCCCAGGCCAGAAACAGAAGAGTTACTTTATTCGGTTTTTGAGCATTACGCAAATAGGTCAAGACCACTAAGGATCTTAGATATAGGTACAGGAAGTGCTTGTATTCCGGTAGTGCTTAAAAGTAAGTTTCCTGATGCTACAATAACAGCGGTTGATGTATCATCTGAAGCTTTAAAGGTTGCTTCTTTTAATGTTGAAAATCAAGGGTTTAGTGGTGTTAGTTTTAAGTGCTTAGATTTTTTGGATCGGGGACTTTGGAGTCAGTTGAATCAATCTTGGGACTTGATTATTTCCAATCCTCCTTACATACCACAGGCTGAAAAAAAACTGATGACTGCGTCTACAGTAACCCATGAGCCTCATATAGCTTTATTTACCAATGATGCAGAAGGGCAGGAATTCTACTTGGCGATTGCAGAATTTGCAAAAGCCTATTTAAATCCAGGAGGAGTTGTTTTTTGTGAGTTGAATGAATATTGGTCTAAAACCACAATTGAAAACTTCAAAAATCAAACTTTTCAATCGGTTTCTTGTATTAAAGATATGCAGGGAAAGGAACGGATATTGAAGGCGAGTTTGGCTTAACTTTGATTGATAAACTAAAAAAGTGTATCTTTTTGGCTTGATACAGGAGGTGAAAAAGACACATTAATTAAGTGATAATGGTAGGAAATAGTGAAAATTCAGGTTTATATCGCAGTGACGAAAAGAAAGAAAGGAATATCAATACACCTTTAAAATCTGACGCTTTTCTATTAAGTGAAGAGGAGAAGATGGAAAAGATTGAACAATCTTTCAAGGAAATCATGGATGTGATGGGACTTGACCTTAAAGATGATAGTCTTCAGGATACACCTAAGCGTGTAGCCAAGATGTTCGTTAAAGAGATTTTTTCAGGATTAAACCCAGATAATAAACCAGCCGTTTCTGTATTTGCAAATACCTATGGGTATTCAGAGATGCTTATTGAAAAAGATATTCTTGTTCAGTCTTCTTGTGAGCACCATTTTCTGCCTTTCTTCGGGAAGGCACATGTTGCATATATACCAAACAAGCATGTTATAGGTCTTTCTAAAATTAATCGTATCGTCGAATATTATTGTAAAAGACCTCAGGTTCAGGAAAGATTAACACTTCAAATAAGTGAGGAACTTAAGAGTGCTTTAGGTACAGAGGATGTTGCTGTTTTTATTGAATCAAAGCATATGTGTGTTGCTATGCGAGGTATTAAAGACGATCATAGTACAACAGCTACCTTTAATTACTCCGGAAAATTCAAAGAAATGGAATTAAAAAATCAGTTCTTAAGAATGATAGGAAAATAAAAAGAGGCACGATTTCGTGCCTCTTTTTATTTATCCTTTTTTCTTGGTATTGGTGTAACCCATCTTTATCAATAGGTCATAAACCTTGTCCTTTTGATTACCTTGAATGATGATCTCTCCATCTTTTACAGATCCTCCAACGCCACATTTTGATTTAAGCGTTTTTCCAAGATCTTTTAAATCAGATTCAGTTCCCACAAAAGATTCGACAATAGTAACCTCTTTTCCTTTGCGCATCTTACGATCAATAAAAACCCTAAGCTTCTGTTGATTAGGTTCCAGGGTTTCCATTTCTTCGCGCTCCTCATAATCGTAGTCATAATCAGGATTGGTAGAATATACTACTCCAATTTTTTTCTTCTTACCCATATTTATTCGTTTATACCTGGTTGTTTAATTTCAAAACCTTCTTCAGATTTTTCAAATTCAACCATTTTGCGTACATCTTCCAATAATTTTTCCGCATCATATACCACACCATCTTTGATTGTATAATCAACTATTCCGGCTCTATATATCTCATTATCTTCGTTAAGCTTTACAGCTCCAGTGCCATAAAGGTACTTAAAATTGCGGAGAGGATTTTCATCAATAATGACCAAATCTGCAAGCTTACCTACTTCTACAGAACCTATTTCTGAATCAGCACCCAATGCTTCAGCACCAAAGAGCGTTGCTGAGCGAATAACCTCTAATGGATGGAACCCAGCCTCTCTTAACAGCTCAAGTTCTCTCACATATGCAAAGCCATATAATTGATAGATAAAGCCTGAATCAGAACCTGTAGTAACCCGTCCGCCTCTGTTTTTGTACTCATTGACGAAGGTCATCCATAGTCTATAATTCTCCTTCCACATCAGTTCTTCTTCGGTACCCCAATCATGCCAGTAAGACCCATGAGACACTCTACTTGGTTGGTAGAATCTCCAAAGATTTGGCATGGTATATTCTTCATGCCATTCCTGTCTTCTTGCACGATGCAAATCTCGATTCGCTTCGTAAATATTAAATGTAGGGTCCAAGGTGAAATCCATTGCAATTAAGCTATCCATGACCATATTCCAATGATCAGAATACGGCTCTGCTGCTTGTTTCCAAAGTCTTCCAGCTTCTCTAAATCTATCTTGCTCATTGAAGTAATTATAATCAGCTGGATAATCTTGGATTGTTCGCCCTTCAAATAAAGCTTCCGGAAGTCCATACCAGTGCTCCATGGAAGTGAGTCCTGCTTCAGCAGATTGGACAACATTCCAACGTGCTACGTCCAATTGTGCATGGTGGCACGCTGATCGTAATCCCAATCTTTTGTTTTCTCTCAAGGCTGCATCCATTATCGCAGGTGGAGCACCAAAGAATTTAATTCCATCAGCACCTCGCTTTTCATTTTCCCTGACCCAATTTACTGCTTCTTCAGGAGTGTTTATTCCTTCATATTTACCTTGGCCAAATACCGTATATGCGTATATTCTTGGTGCAGCTATTTCGTTTGCCTCACTGCGTCTTTTTTGATCAAGTACCCAATCAAGACCATTGCCACAGGATGGATCCCTTATGGTTGTTATTCCATGGGCTAGCCATAGCTTGAATACATATTCAGCATTCGCTCCTTGAGATCTTCCTCCAATATGACCATGCATATCTACAAAACCTGGTAAGACAAATTTCCCTGTGGCTTCTATTTCTTTTCCACCTTCTTTAAGTTCCGGTCTTCTTTTAGGATTGATGGGTACACCAGGGTTTCCAACAACTGCTATTCTTTTAATTCGATTGTTTTCAATAACTATGTCTACCGGTCCAAATGGAGGTGAACCAGTCCCATCAACAAGGGTGACCCCTCGTATGATCAGTTGATTAAATGGTCCTTCTCCTCTGACTCTGTCTGGAGCCTTATCTACCTGCGCATTCAGGCTTATAAAGAAGAAACAAAAAGTTGTAATGATTAATATTCTCATTTTTTGACCTTTTTTAATATTACATATTGTGTAGTGAAGGGTAAGTAAGAATTAATAGTAAAAACATCGCCACCTTCCTCACGAGGAGCTGTCTGAGTTGTTTTAGATCGATTCATATTGCTCGAAGAGATTTCATAATAGATCGTTTCATTATCTAAACATTCCAGTTGGTAAAAAAGTAGGCTTCCTGAAACTTCGAAAGAGGAGTAAAGTTTTCTGCCCATGTTGGAGTGGTCAATTATTAGACCATTATTCTCATCCAAATGGAATAATCCATCTATACTGTCATTAGCTATGAGTGTATACATTTTTTCAATCTTTCCATAACGCTCATTTTCAATAGTGTTGAAGTAATTCCATTCCTTGGTGTTTTCACTTGCACTAAAGTCTAAATTAACTGTAGCAGAGTCAACTATTCCTCTGCCAAAATATTCGATATACATGGTGCCGGAATAATTCCCCAGACAATCTTCTGGAAATTTAAAATTATCCTGAGCATACAAATTAATCGAAAAAAGCATAGCGCAAATAAAAGGGATGTTCTTCATGTTTTGTTATTTTTGATTTTAAATATACAGAATCAAAAACAGAATTATACAACCTCGTTTTGTGATTGAACCTCTTTAAGCAAATGATGAGTATGTTCAGACAATTGGTATTTATTTCTTGTTTAGTCCTTGCAGGACAAATGGCTATGGGCCAAAATCTTTGGTATTCAACACAAAAGGATAGCCTTGGGTTTCGAATTTTCTTTCCTGATAAGCCTACGGAAGCGGAACAGCTTATTGAGACTGAGATTGGTACGATTGAGCAGAAAACTTTTTACTTAAATAACGACAATGGGCCGGTCTATTTTTATCAGGTCAATTATATCGAGTATCCAGAAGGAACAATACATTCTGACTCTATAGACTTGATGGACGACTTTTATTTGGAGACCATTCGTGGCGCTGTAGAAACGTTCAATGGAACGCTAGCCTACGACGCTGATGCAGAAGCTAATGGTGTCAAAGGTAGAATGTACAGAATCGATTATAATGATGATTCATTAAGTTTAAAAGCAAAGGCATTTGTGATTAGGAATAGATACTATTCCATACAGGCTATATATAAAAAAGGGCAAAAAATTAATGCCCTTGATCGTTTCTTTGATTCCTTTGATTTAGTACCGGTTAGATTATAGTCCCGTAATTTGTGGATTGATTCTTGTTTGCAATATGATAAGATTCTCCATCTTCAATTGCATAAGTGATCATTTCCCCAAATCGGTATATATCGATCGGGTTCTCCAATTGATGTTTGTATTCTTTCTTTACTTGGGCTATTGCTGTTTTGAGGCAAATAGAGCTTTCTTCTAAACCTATACTTTCCAATAAAAAGATTAAGGTTGAAAGATCGTCAAAATAAGCATCTAAACTTCCTAGACCTCTTTCAGATTGCGCGATAGAATAACCCATGAAATTATTATTAATATAAACGGGTTTTGCACAAGTCCTATAACCTTTCTCTTTTAGAGTTTGATTGAGTTCATTCGTATCTAAAAAGGAAAGTACGGTTTCGAACCTGAAAGCATTTATTTTTGCCAGATCTTCCGCGAAAACAAAGTTCAATTGTAGATGAGAGAATTGTTTGGCTAAAAGGGAAATATTTAAATCATTTTCTACCTTTCTTAAGTGAGCAGCATTCTCAACCAAAATGGTTAATTGCTTCTCGTGTCGAAGACTAAGAAAATTAAAACATTGATTTAGGTAGTTCTTTTTAGTCTCGTCCATGTTAAAGATAAGCACTCGCTGATCATTACCTTTTTGTGGAATCCCAATAGTTAATTGACAAATATCATTTGATATGGAATGATTCTTTTGAATGGCCTCCTTTAGTATAGATTCATTACTTAGAATTATACCTGGAGGAATGCTTGATTTTATTGTCTTAGTATCTTCGCTGGAGATATAATTTAATTGTACAGAATCTTTTCCTTGATGATTTATTAAATTGACAAGGACGGATTCTACTTCTAAAAAAACATTAGGCTGTTTTTCTGAATAAATAATGTTTATTGTCTTGTTCATGATCAATAAATAGTGTTATTGGCTTGTGTTGATCTCTACTATCATAAAAATGAGAGTGGAGATTAATATCTTAGAATAAAGTTCTATTTATAGTGTAATTAACAAAATATAAATCTAAAAAACACTTTTTCGATGAAACAAAAGCATTGTAGTCGCTTACTTTTAGCTGTTTTGGTAGTTTTAAGTCATTTTAGTTGTTTTTCACAGGTCAAAGGTTATGTTTTAGATCAAAATGGGGACCCTTTGCCCTTTGCTACAATCTTAATTGAAGGAAGCAGTGCTGGTACAAGTGCAAACCTGGAAGGATATTACGAATTGAAGCTTCCAGAAAGAGGTGATTTCAATCTTATTTTCTCCTACGTTGGATATATTACTGGACGCGCCTCTGTGCTTTATGAAGGTGATCCCCTCACTTTAAATAAAAATTTAACACCAGCCTCTTTAGCAATCAAAGAATTTGTCTATGATGGTAGTGCAGAGGATCCTGCCTACGGTATAATTCGTGAAGTACAAAAGAAGCGTTCGTTTCATTTGAATGAAGCACCTGCCTTTACTTGCAATGCATATGTAAAAGGACTTATAAAAATTGATTCCACGCCCGCACAGATCCTTGGTATTTCCTTTGATGAAATTATGGAAGATCAGCGAAATAAGATTCTTTATCTGTCAGAGACAGAATCTACATTATTGAGTAACGGGGGAGGAGCATTCAAGGAAATAATACATGCTTCAGTAGTCAGTGGAACCGATCAGGGATTGAGTTTCAATTCGGCAAAAGAGATGGATTTTAATTTGTATAAGAACTTTTATGAATTGAACAGACCCTTGATTTCGCCTATTGGGAAAAATGCATTGAACTATTATCGGTATAAATTAAAACGCAGTTACTTTGAAGAGGATGGACGAAAGATCTATGAAATAAAAGTATGGCCTAAGCGTGCCGATGATCCTTGTTATACTGGATTGATTTTTATTTACGAGGGTAGTTGGGATATCCATTCCTCAGAACTTGGAGTTAATGGAAGTCAAAGTTTTGAAGATGGTTTAGATACCTTGATTGTGCAACAGCAATATTACGATATAAACGGAACCGTGCACAAGTTTCCTGTCAATAGAAGAATATTTTTGTCAGGAGGTCTTATGGGGATTCAATTTTCGGGTAATTTTAATGCGGTTTATTCAGACTACGATTTATCTGAAAAGGCTTATCAGGAGTTAGCAAAAAGAGAGGAGTTTATATATGAAACCGAAGCTGTAGAAAAATCAAAAACATATTTCGACAGCATAAGACCAATCCCCTTAAATACGTTTGAGCAAGTGGATTATACTTATAAGGATTCTTTATTACAATTAAGAAATGATCCAATCGTACAGGATAGCTTAGATAAAGTAGGGAATAAAGTAAAAGTAAATAATCTTGTCTTAGGTTATAGTTGGAGAAGCTCGAAAAGGAATTTATATGTTGATATTCCTTCTCCTTTAGAAAGCTTAATTTTTCATCCAGTACAGGGTAGAATAATCAATTTAAGTCCTCGCTTGCGAAAATTTGATTCGAAAAAACGATCAAAGAGTTTAGTGTTGGAAGGCCAGCTTAATTATGGTCTAGCAGAGCAGAAATTGCGTTATGGATTAAATGTGGAACGGAAGTTCAATAATTTTACAAACGATAGAATAGGTTTTGGCTTTGGTGTTCAGATTAATGATATGAATGATACAGAGGTTCTAAATCCTTTAGTAGCCTCATTAACAGCATTGTATTTTCACAGGAATCCACTGAAGGTGTACGAGCGCACTTTTATTAACCTAAGGTATAGAAGAACTCTAGGTGTATTATTCAATGCCTCGGTTCAAGGTTCATTGGAGCAACGAAAGAGTCTAAAACTAGCTTCGGATTTCTCATATTTTTATCCAGAAAGAACATATAGCCCGAATAATCCATATGGTGAATTGCCTCAATATTCGAATTTTGAAAATAGTGTAGTTAAATTCGAAGTCGATTTTGCATTCTATCCTGGTCGTACTTACCAGACTTACCCGCACAGACGAAGATATATCAATAGTAAATGGCCCATATTCTATTCAAAAGCAACTATCTTGGCTTATCCTGATCAAATTAATTATAAATGGTCATTAGGCATTAGGGCGAATAAAATAAGTTTTGGAAACTTGGGGCAAAGTAGACTTTTAATTGAGGGTAGAGGTTTTGTCAATCCTGTAGATGTCCATTATTTGGACTTCCATCATTTTGCAGGTAATGAAATTTCCTTTAATAGTGCTAAACACCTACAAGGTGGATTTTTCCTTATGCCATATTACAGATTAAGTACTACTGCAACACATGCTCTTGGTATTTGGGAACATGATTTTGGTGGACTTGCTATGAGCAAAATACCTTTGGTCAAGAAAATGAATCTTGCTTTGATCCTAAGAGGTGGCACAATGTATTCCAATGATGGTTATTACGCTGAGTTTTCAGTTGGATTCGATCGTTTGGGAATTAAATTCTGGAGAGGGGCTCGTATAGATTATGTGCTGAAAACGCATTCCAGTTTTATGGATATACCTACATCGGGCCTTAGATTTAGTATAAGTTTATAAAAGTCTTTTTCATCTTAAGATTTTTTAGATACTCTATAAAAAAGGCTATTTTGTCTAAAACCATTTGTGGTTAGCTATTTTTTATTCACCTTTCGAATGTAATTGATTTTTTAATGAATACAGACTTATTGAAATTATTTGAAATTGAAGCTGAAATTGACGAGCGAAGTGCAGCATTTCTAACCAAGGCCATTGCTGAAAATGACTTGCCTGGATTTGATTATTTAGAATTTAAAAAATCCATGGCTGCCTTAAAGGAAATGAATATGGATGAGATGACAGCACTTAAGTCTTCCTTCAAAACAGCAGAAATTGCTGGCTTAAGCAAGGAAAAGCTTTTGGGGGCTGCAGCACATTATTTAAAAGTGCTGGATAAAGAAAAAGTACAGTTTTCAGAGGCGATGAAGAATCAATATGCCCTTAAAGTCGATAAGAAAAAGGAACGTATAGATTTCCTTAAAGGAGGGGTAACAGATGGTCAGGAGCGAATATCCAAAATACAAGCGAAGATCATTGAACTACAACAAGAGCTGCAGTCCACACAGGATGAATTGGAAAAGGCGCAAACTAATTTGCAGGATACGCAAGATAAGTTCATGAATGCCTACAAGTCCATTCAAGAGAAAATCAATCAAGACATTAGCAATTTTAAAGAACTATTGTAATAATCGTTAATATGACAACAACTCCGAATTTTGAGACAAGCCCCAAAACATTTTGGCAAAAACCTGAAGGTAAGGTAGGAACAGTGTTCCTAATCGCTATACTTGGAGGGCTTGGTTATTTAGTATTCCAGAACATGGATTTTTTAGTTGGTTTAGCTGCTAATGTACTTAGTCTGACCCTTATGATTGTTGCTATCGCAACTGTCCTTTTTGTATTTTTGAACCCTAAGACAAGGAACCTATTGTGGTATATGTACAAAAGCATAATGCGCAGCATTACAGGTCTGTTTGTTAAAATTGACCCAATTGGTATTTTGAAATCTTATGTTGAAGATCTTGAAAGCAATTTGGCCAAATTAAGCAGACAGATTAATACCATTCGTGGTCAAATGCGAAAGCTGAAAAATCTGGTTAGCGATAATTCTAAAGAAATTGATCAAAATCTTAAGCTTGCATCTGTTGCTCATAAACAAAATAATGAAACTCAGGTTACTCTAGCTACACGAAAGGCTGCTCGTCTAAAAGAGGCCAATGCTAAATATGAGAATCTACTGAACCGCTTGGAGGTTATGAACAGAATTCTAGATAAAATGTACAAGAATTCTGAAATTCTAATCGAGGATACTAAAGATCAGGTGAAGGTTAAAGAACAGGAGCGTAAAGCTATCCGTACTTCACATAGTGCTATGAAATCTGCCATGGCAATTATTTCTGGTGATCCAGATAAGCGCGCTATGTTCGACGCAGCATTAG
>OMKD01000161.1 GCA_900299495.1 Sphingobacteriales bacterium | reverse complement strand
TCTTGAAAGAATTTTGCTGCAGATTCATTAACCAGAAACAAAGAATCTTCGAAATGTCTTGCTTCTATTTCTTCGGGAGTAAGCTTGCGCTCTTCAACATGTATATTATAACGTGCCGCAAGACTACGCAAAGCTTCAGGATAAGAATAATGTTCGTGATCCATTAAAAACTTAACAGGATCACCCGCCTTACCACAGCCAAAGCATTTATAAATATTCTTAGCAGGAGAAACAACAAATGAAGGTGTCTTTTCATTATGGAAAGGGCATAAACCAATTCTGTTAGAACCACGTTTCCGCAGATCTACAAAATCACCAACCACATCTTCTACGCGTGCTACATCTAATATTTTCTGAACGGTATCAGGAGGTATCAATGTTAATCTCTATTTATTAAAAAAGTCAGATTATGAAGTTAAGTTTTTTAAAATATCCATGAAACAATATCCTATTGAAAAAAAAATAAATTCACCTTCTGATTGATTCACAACGACATAAGGAGTTCATAAAACAAACATGCAACAAGAAATCAAATTCTTTTTTGGTGTTTAATATAAAAAGCTTAATTTTGCCTTCGGTGAGGACATACGATAGACTCCTTCTAATCCCCCAGGCGGGAAACTGAGCAAGGGTACGAAGTCGAGCGTTCGGTATGTTTCTCACCTTATTAATTTCCCCTCCACTAGAGCAATAATTTCCATTTTTCATAATAAACATTGACATGAAATTCTTTATTGATACAGCAAGTCTGGAGCAAATTCAAGAAGCTAAGGACCTAGGAATTCTAGATGGAGTTACAACCAACCCATCTTTAATGGCAAAAGAAGGGATCTCAGGTGAGGCTAATATCCTGAATCACTACAAAAAGATTTGTGAAGTAATATCTGGCGATGTAAGTGCCGAAGTTATTTCAACGGACTTTGAAGGTATGATTGAAGAGGGTAAAAAACTAGCTGATATCGCACCAAATATCGTGGTTAAAGTACCGATGATCAAAGATGGTGTAAAAGCTTTATCTTGGTTCAGAGACAACAACATCCGTACAAACTGTACACTTGTATTCTCTGCTGGTCAGGCAATTTTAGCAGCAAAAGCAGGTGCTACTTATGTTTCTCCTTTTATTGGAAGAATTGATGACATTAGCTGGAATGGTATGGATTTAATCAGAGATATTGCTGAAATCTATGCAGTTCAAATGTTTGATACGGAAATCTTAGCAGCGTCTATTCGTTCTGCTAAACATATTGTTGAATCCGCTCAAAACGGCGCTGACGTAGTAACTTGCCCGCTGTCTTCTATCACAGGCTTGCTGAATCATCCTCTTACGGATATTGGTCTAGAGAAATTCTTAGCAGATCATAAAAAAGCAGCAAAGTAAATAACTATAAATAAAAAAAAGCTTAATCAAAACCCTTTTTTTTCCTTGATATTTTTTCTTAAATAATTTGTTAAAAAGCAAAATTAAATACTATATTTAAGAAACAAGTTAAGTTATTATTTTGCTTTAAAAGTGAATATAAAAATTTAACAGTCGGGTGATTTCTAAATGAGAGAGGACGTTTAAATCGTCCCTCTTTTTTTTTAAACACAGAAGTAATTATATTCGAGCAAAATAGTGTAGAAATGATCCAAGCTAATAACATACATAAGTCTTACGATAAATTACATGTTCTGAAAGGTGTAAACTTAGAAGTTCAAAACGCTGAGATCGTTTCGATAATAGGCAAATCTGGATCCGGAAAATCTACGCTCCTTCATATATTAGGCACTTTGGACCAAAGCGATAAAGGTTCTGTGATTATTGATGGAGCAGATATCAGCACATTTGATGCTAAAGAAATAGCTAAGTTCAGAAATTCTAAAATTGGATTTATTTTTCAATTCCATCATCTGCTCCCTGAGTTTACCGCGCTTGAAAATGTCCTTATTCCTGCAATGATTGCCAATGATAGTAATAAAGTGAAAGAAGCCAGAGCAAAAGAATTATTAGACTACCTTGGTCTTTCGGAACGGATTAACCACAAACCCAGCCAATTATCAGGCGGAGAACAACAGCGCGTTGCTGTTGCAAGAGCCTTGATAAATGAACCTTCAGTGGTTTTCGCAGATGAACCAACAGGCAACCTGGACAGCGAGTCCTCCGCAGAACTGCATAAGCTTCTTCAAAATCTGAGAGACGAATACAAACAGACATTTGTTATAGTTACACATAGCAAGGAGCTGTCCGAGATATCAGACCGCACAATTATCATGCAGGATGGTTTGATAAAGGATCAAATCTAACAGGTTAAACGAGCAGAAGAAATCGCAGGAGCTGGATAATCCGCACCTAGCTTTACATTGAATTCAGTCAATTCATCTTCAGATAATGAAAATGGCTTATGAATATGTTTTTTAGGAACATTTTTAAGCGCTGGAATCCATTTTTTGACAAATTCTCCATCTGGATCATACTTAGAAGATTCTCTCAGACAATTTACCTCTACCCCATCCTTATCATCACTGCTAATTCCCGCAATGTAATTCCAGAAGCCCCAAACCGAACAGGGGTCGTAATTGATAAGCATATTCTCAAAATACTCTGCTCCCATTCTCCAGTCTAATTTTAAATAATAGACCAGAAAACTAGATATCATTTTCTTTTCATGGTTATGCAAATATCCAACAGTGTTCAACTTATTCATACAAGCGTCTACATATGGTATACCAGTCCGTCCTTCTTTCCAAATATTAAACAAGGTGATTTCTTGAGAAACCTTACGATCTAAGTATCCTTTAACACCCCCAGCTTCGAAAATAAGTTCACGATATTTCTTGCCCATCAATCGATAAAAGTCCCTCCAAAGTAAAGCGTTAATAGTAAAATCCTTACTCCTACAATTTTCGCCCTTGTTTCCCCAAGTTGATACTGAGTGATATAGTTTCTTAGGAGACAGACAACCATCACTAAGGTATATCATCAGTTCCTCTAGGGATCTTTTAGCATCTAGAAAATCTAGAACCTCAGTTTTAGCCTTTTTAGAGAGATCCTCAAGCATCTCAAGAGCTGCCGATTCACC
Organism: Sphingobacteriales bacterium; assembly: GCA_900299495.1. Classification (GTDB taxonomy): domain Bacteria; phylum Bacteroidota; class Bacteroidia; order Chitinophagales; family Saprospiraceae; genus AM-2324. The sequence continues at coordinate 3,120 of OMKD01000161.1, read as the reverse complement.
ACCCAGTACTATATTTTCTTTACTGTCACAATTAGGTATATCTCCTATTTCAAAATCATGCTTAAACTTAAAAGAAGGGATAGGAATCTCTTCCAGCGGTTGACGAACTGCCACAAAACGCTCTACCTCTTTTTTAAACTGTTGAAAATTATCCGGAGAATGCGTAATTGGAAATGGAAGGTCTGCTGTGTAATAGAGCATCTTACCGCGAGAATATCTAACCTCTCTTCCAATAGACCATAAGAGTCGTTCAAGAGATTCTTGCCTGAATACCTCTTCTCGTGTTCGTTCTCTGTTACAATAAATAGCATCTACATCAAATTGCTTTGCTAGATCGAATAGTATATCCTCTGATATGCCTGATCGTATGATTAAATCAGACCCCCTTTCTCTTAGATTATTTCGTAAATCTTCAACGGATTCAATTAAAAATCTCTTGCGAAAAGGACCTGTTTTTCCAATTTGAAGTATATCGGTTTGGTTATTTAATTCTCTGTCATCAAATACATATACAGGTATCACCTCCTTCGTATTTGAAGAAGCTTCTATTAGTGCTTCGTTATCATGAATTCTAAGGTCTTTCTGAAACCATACTATAGCACGATTATTACGCATACTGGAATTTGGATTAGTGCAACTTAATAAAACGAATATTTTACAATTCTAACAGATTATCTACCCCCAATGCAAGTAAGTTGTTTTCGCTTTTCATTAATTTTACCAAAAAAATACATGCTTAGAACAGCTAATATACTATTTGTAGGTGTTTTTTTAATGTTTTGTGCCTTTTCTTGCGCAGAACCTGTAGACCACACCAGTGAACAACTTTATGCTCAGGATAGTCTATTTAAAGAAATCATGATTATCCATGATGAAGTTATGCCATTGACTTCAACACTAGTAAAAAGAAAGGATATTCTCGAAAAATCAGAGAATACAGATGAAACGACTCTAAAGCTTATACAACAGCTTGAAACGGCTGAAGAAGCCATGTGGGATTGGATGTATTCGATTAAAAGACCTGAACAGTCTAGAGACACCTTAAACCATAACCAGATTATGGATTATCTGAATACTGAATATAATTCCATTTTGGAAGTTAAAACACTTATGCTCAATGCTTCAAATGAAAGCAAACAAATCACAGAAAATGACTAAACTTAATGCTATCATTCTTTTAGCTCTGTTAATTGCCTTACAATCATGCGGCAACAAAGAAGAGGCTAATCGAACCTTAGGAATAATTGGGAATAAGGATATTATCAATGGAGATACTATTTATCCCAGCATACCTGACTTTCAATTTGTAAATCAGTTAGGCGACACTATCACTAATGAAACATTCGGCAATAAGGCTTATGTAGTTGATTTTTTCTTCACCTCCTGTCCAACTATCTGCCCAAAAGTTTCTAATTCAATGTTGACTGTTCAAAACGCCTTCATCGATGATGACCGTTTGTTGTTACTAGCACATAGTATCGATGTAAAAAGAGATACCGTTGACAGGTTATTTGATTATGCTGAAAAACTTGGTGCTAATCATTCAAAATGGCATTTCGTCACCGGAGACAAAATGGCCATATACGATATAGCAGATGATTACTTTAGCATTGCTATTGAAAATCCGGAGGCACCTGGTGGATTTGATCATTCAGGTAGACTGATATTGGTTGATGAAAACAGGCATGTTCGTTCATTCTGTGATGGGACCAATACAGACGAAGTCGACCGGTTCATAAAAGACATAGAAATTTTGCTTGCTGAAATGAACTAACCCAATCAGCGCGATAAAAATAAAGAATGATTTTCTTGGATAAAGGAAATCGTTCTTTTTGTTTCCTTATCATTTAAATCGGTTTGAAGATTCAGAATATGTCTAGTCAAAAATTCTGCATGTTCACATTGACCGAGTGTATAATACCATTGCTCAAACCCTGACTCTACCGGATGAATAGGACTATTCATCCAATCGCCTAACTTAATCCCTTTTCGTTCTGCTATCTGTTTGAATTGAATCTTATCTTTTACAAAAATTGGAAACTTCAATGCTGAATGATTAATACCATCTAGCGCCAACCTAAATAGGCCTAAGTCTTGAAATACTTTATCTAATTTTGAATAATTCGTTTTTCTCAATGCAATTATTTTATCCAGTTTAGCAATAGATCTATTGATACTCCGCCTTTGCACACCAGACATCCCTTTAAAGTAACCACCAGGCATAGTCACTCCCATTAATTCTTCTGAATTACTGGATCCCAGAACTAAGCCTTTTGCAGAAAGAAATCTAAATAATCGAAGCAGCCCAGCATAAAGGAATGGAGCATCTAGCAGAGTTCTTATTTTAAGTAAAACACTGAGAATTAAGGTGTCTAGTAAAGATGGTACCTCCAAGTCATTTTGCTGATCTTGAATCTTAGCATTCAGAATAGCATCGTTACATAACACCATTCCTCCTAAGCCAGCAGACAATGGTTTATTCCACTGAAAAGAATAAAAGGAGGCTTTTACAAATTCAGGAGGTGTCTTCTTATTATTATACAATGTCCCCATACCATGCGTACAGTCTTCTATACAACTAATCCCCTTTTGCTTACATATATTTTCTACTGCAGAATAATCTGGTGGAATACCAAAAGTGTTTTGAACAACAATGAGTTTAGTTTTGTCTGATACGGCTTGCTCCAATGAAGTCCTATCGTATTGAAGGTTTGATGGATTTACATCAACATAGACAGGACGTGCTCCACGATATATAATAGCATTGGCTACGACTACACATGTAAAGGCAGGAATAATAACTTCATCTCCACTTTTTATCCCCATAGAAGACAATACAGAATATAAGCCTACACGTCCTTTCCAAAACAAATGAATACAATCTGGAGATATTTCAAAATAATTTCCAAGCTTAACTTCTAGCATATTATACAACATTTTAAAACAAAAAAAACTTAAAAACCCTTACAAATACGTACTTTTTTTAAAAAAAACAGATCAAAAACTAAAACAAAAATTAGTATTTGTACTTCAAAACATCATTAGGAAATAGCAAATTTGAATTATAAAGCAACTAAAAGTAATCGTTATGAGAAAGGAAACAATTATTGAATTTATTTC
>OMKD01000160.1 GCA_900299495.1 Sphingobacteriales bacterium | reverse complement strand
CATTGAACTAATAAAATTTGAGAGTTTAAACAGGAATGATATATTCCCTTTATCTTGTTAATGGATTGCATATCTTTAGCAAACCAAAGCATAAATTATAGAATGATGGAGAGAAGGGGCAAATACCCTAAAGAGGAGCATTTAAAAAGTAAAAAAGCGATTGATCAGCTTTTTCAAAGTGGAAACCTTATCAAGGCTTTTCCCCTAAGGATGATCTTCCAATATGTTGACAGAGAAAACCCAGAGGATACGATCAAAGCGGGAGTTTCTGTCTCTAAACGGAAATTCAAAAAAGCAGTTGACAGAAATAGGGTTAAGCGATTGATGCGGGAAGCATTACGCTATCAAAAAACACTCTATCAGGATAGTTGGGAAAATGAACAGAAAACGTTTACGGTCTTTTTCATTTACGTAAGCAACGAAATGTTAACTGTTCAAAAACTGGATAAGGCATTTGCTAAGTGTTTTAAAAAGTTACAATCTTTTGAAGCAGAACAAACCAAATAGTATTCTACATACACCATTAATATAAACTGAAATGCAAACTAAATTTCTTCTAGTTCTTGGTCTGTTTCTTTTTGCTTACTCTGCAAATGCACAATTATTTCTGAATTTAGAAAAGACCGGATCTCCATACGGGAAACGAATATATCCTGGAAAAGTGATGGTCTTTAAGATTGAGGGGGATGAAATGTGGAGAAGTTCAGAACTAATAGAAATCATTCCAGAGACCAATATTCTGGTCTTTGAGGATCAGGCACACAAAGTTGAAGATTTAAAGTCTATAAGAGATGATAGCCGATCTAAATGGTCCGGACCTTTAGGAACCTCTCTATTTACCTTTGGATTAAGCTGGTCTTTTTATGCGACTGGTGCCCACTTATTTGATGATACCTACACCTATTCAAAGCGAGATGCTATCCTAACCGGAAGCACTATGCTAGTAGGTTGGAGCGTTCGCCGACTCTTTAGATTCAAAACCTTAAAGCTTGAAAAGAATTATGGTTTGAGAATAATAGACATGCGGATTTAAGCCTTTTCAGACAATAAGTCCAAAGCCTTTTCATATCCTTTCATACCCATACCCACAATACAAGTTTGGGCTACCTCAGAAACATAGCTGTGATGCCTGTATGATTCTCGTTTGTATATATCCGAAAGGTGCACCTCTATGATGGGTTGATTCACGGAGCGCAGTGCATCCATGATAGCAATAGAGGTATGGGAATAAGCCCCTGCATTTACAATAAAACCGTCAACTTCCTTCTTCTTAAGTTGGATATGATCGATAATAGCTCCTTCGTGGTTAGATTGAAAGAGTTCGATATCTAAGGATGGATATTTTTTTTGCCAAAGATCCATAGCACCTTGAAAGGTCAAGGTACCATAGATCTCGGGCTCTCTGGTTCCAATTTCATTTAAATTAGGACCATTTATTATGCAAATTCGCATCTTTTCTAGTTAGCCATGGAGCTTAAGAAAGCAATTCGTACCAATTGAATTTCTTCCAGCGTGATGTCATCATCTGCAAGCGCATCTGCAGCAGTTTTCAAATCATCACTCTCCGCTTCCATGAAGTAATCTGTAATATCCTCATTCGAATATTCATCTACATTTTCTTCGATGTAGTAATTGATATCCAAACGGGTCCCTGCATTTACGATTACATACATCTCATCCAATAACTCCTCCATCGTTAATGCATTTGCATCTGCAATATCATACAATGGAATCTTTTTGTCAATAGACTGGATAATATTGACTTTGTTTTTGGACTTATTAGCTACCTGCTTTACAACAAAATCATCCGGACGCATGATCTGATTCTGATCCACATAATTGGAAATCAAATCAAGGAATTTTCTTCCATAACGGATAGCCTTTCCTTTACTTACGCCAGAGATATTCGCCAAATCATCTTCAGTCAACGGATAATTCGTTGCCATCTCTATTAAAGAAGGATCCTGGAAAATCACGAATGGAGGTAAGTTCTTTTGTTTTGAAATCTCTTTTCTCAAGTCTTTTAGTAAGCCCAAAAGTGCTTTATCAAGAACCGTAACCTTAGCCGTATCTTCTACATCAAAATCACTGGTAAGCTTTTCAAAATCCTTGTTGATCGGAATTTCCTGCTTGAACGGTTTATCAATAAATGAACGTCCCGCATCAGTCAATTTAACTATACCATACTCCTCAATCTCCTTCTTTGCCATACCACTTAATAGCATATGACTGTACACTGAAGTCCAGAAGATCTGTTCTTTATCTTTTCCTTTACCGAAGTTTGCAAGTTTATCGAAACCGTAGTCAAGGATTTCCTTTGAGGTGTTTCCAATTAGGAAATCAACCAAAGTTTTTATTTTAAACTCTTCACGAAGTTCAGCTATAACTTCAAGAGCAAGTTTCAATTCCTCTTCTACAGAAACTTTTTGAGGAGGTGTTTTACAGTTGTCACACATATTGTTACACTCCTGCGCATTGTATTGCTCTCCAAAATAATTCAATAGGAAGGTTCTGCGGCAAGCTGAAGATTCTGAATATCCGATAACTTCCTGTAAAAGCTGAGTACCCATTTCGCGTTCTGCCACAGGCTTATCTCTCAAGAATTTTTCCAGTTTTTGAATATCCTTGTATGCATAGTATGCAATACATGTAGAAGCAATACCATCTCTTCCTGCACGACCAGTCTCCTGATAGTAGTTTTCAATACTCTTTGGAATATCATAGTGGATAACAAAACGTACATCTGGCTTATCAATACCCATACCAAATGCAATAGTCGCAACGATCACATCAATATCTTCCATTAGAAAGTCGTCCTGCGCTTTGCTTCTTGTCTTTGCATCTAGACCAGCATGATAAGGAGCTGCTTTGATACCATTGACATTCAGTAGGTCTGCAATTTCTTTAGTCGATTTTCTTGCCTGTACATAGATGATGCCAGACTTTCCTTCGAACTGCTTGATCTGCTGAACGATATTTTTGAATACATTTTCTTTCTTACCCTTTGGTCGGATATCGTAAAAAAGATTAGTCCTGTTAAATGAAGAAGTAAAATGCTTAGCATCCTTCATGTTCAGGTTCTTGATGATATCAGACTGCACTTTAGGTGTCGCCGTAGCTGTTAATGCTATGATATTTATATCTTCAGAGATCTCATTGATCATTGTTCTGATCTTGCGATACTCTGGTCTAAAATCATGTCCCCACTCTGAAATACAATGCGCCTCATCAACTGCAACCATTGAAATCTCAACAGACTTTAAAAAGGCTATATTCTCTTCTTTGGTCAAAGTCTCCGGTGCTATAAATAGCATCTTAGTCTTTCCCGCCTCGATATCAGCCTTTACTTTGTTGATCTGAGTTTTGGTCAAGGAAGAATTCAGGAAATGCGCCACCTCGTCGTTATTCGCATACGAACGTACACTATCCACCTGATTCTTCATCAATGCGATAAGAGGAGATACAATAATCGCTGTACCACTCATCATCATAGCTGGTAGCTGATAACAAAGAGATTTACCTCCACCTGTTGGCATAGTTACGAAGGTATCGTTACCTTCTAGAACTGATTTTATTATTTCTTCTTGCTGTCCCTTAAATTTGTCGAAACCGAAGTTTCTAAGAAGGGATTTGCTTAAGTCGTGTGTTTCCAAAACCATAATAATAGAATTTATCTTAAGCGTCCTGACAAATTCTAAGTCAGAACTAGAGATAAATAACTCGGTCATTTATGAACAATTAAAAAGCTTAATTGATCAAAAAATTATAATTTTCGCTATTGATTGTGGAAAGTTAAAATGGTAGTTTTTTAAAAACGGACCGAATTTACAACTTAACAAACTAAAAATCAATAGATTAGGATACTCTTTTAACAAAAGTTTAATTGTTGCTTTTTCAAAAAGCGTACAAAAATAAAAAAATACACGTGATTTTATCAAAAGAAATAAT
>OMKD01000159.1 GCA_900299495.1 Sphingobacteriales bacterium | reverse complement strand
TTTTTTCCTTTTGCCATGAAAAAGATTAATTCGGCCTCAGATGATAATCTAGCTATCAATCCAGTAGTCAGAAATACTAGATCATCATTGTTGTGAAAGACTGCAGGAACATTTGATTGAACGGTTAAGAATTGAACTTCTTGTAGTTCTTCTGGTAGTAAAGGTTTAAGCGAATTGATTTTAGATGATAAGGGGTCATTAAATCGTACGCTTCCTTCGTCAATCAGAACTTTTAGGAGATAGTTAGCATCTGCTAGATTTGGATTATTGACTTCCTTTTGTTGGTCAATATTATAAAGGTTTACCAATGATTTTGGTATTGGATTATTGGATTGCAAATTTCGGAAATCAGTGATTTCCTGCTGTGCCTGCATACCGAAAGATATATGCAAGCACAGAAAAAAAAGGGTTATCCTTTTCATATGATGTTTTTTTTGGGACTTGTTAGAATAAAAGATATTGAACGGAGAATAGTAGTCTTGGAATATTTCTTTGACGAAGTGCAAAGAGTTTCAGGTTTTCTTCTAAAACTTGATACTGATTATCTGGTATGAAGAATCTGGACTGGGCTTCATCATATTTTAATTCAGTTTGAGTAGTATTTCTAGAAATATTATCACTAACATCGTTGAACAAAAACATTCCATTAAACCTTAGGTGGAAATCCAATAGTACTCTTTTACCCAATGGGATTACTTTCCCCATAGTGATATAATAGTCATTTATGAAAAAATCAGTTTCAATGGGTTGCTCAATTGAAAATTCATATAATGTTCCATAATTATAGCCGCCTATCACACCATCTTCTATGCTGTATTTATTGATTCCAATTCCAAAACCAACATATGAGCCAACAGGTGCATAACTGTTTTTTCTGAAGATTCTCTGATCAATAAAGATTGAACTTGTTTTTTGAATTGGAAAAATAACTTCATCAAATATAGACGCTTCACTCTGTGTCAGACTGGGTGCATTAAAGGCTATGTAGTCAAAATAATCAATCTTCCCACTGGTGTAGTCAATGGCCAATTGCCCTCTTCCTCCCATTGTATATCTCAAGCCAAGATTGATAGTAGGATATCTAGGACCTGGATTTAATATTATACCTGATTTATTTAAAAGTATTGCTCCTGCCGCACTAAATCGTTTCCCGTAAAATCCACTTTGTGCTTTGCATAATCCAGCAGAAAGAACAAATAATGATAGATATATAAATTTTTTCATGTTACGCTTATTTAATATTTAGGGTTTTTGTCAATTCATTTACCTCTTGTCCAATCAGGAGATTACTTTTAGGGGAGTTTTGATTTTTTTTGAAATAAAAGTACTCTAGACGATCTTTGTCAGAATTAAAAATGGACGCAGCAGTATATAGCGCCTTTCGATTGAACATAAGATCGTATAGTCTTACCATACCAACCTTTGGAATCATGAATACAGCATAATCAATTATAGAAAGAGACCTATTATTACCTACTGTGAATGAATACAGATAAAGTGTAGAAAAATAGGAGGTGTTATACTTGTTTTGAAGAATACTGATTTGGTCGTGGAAATTTGAATGAAATTTAAAGTCAGCGCTTACATCTCCAACATCATTCATCCAGAGTATGATAGTAGATAAATCATTATAGGCATCTATATCACCTTTTTTCATTAGACTTCTGTCCAAGATGTTTACACCAGTGAAGTTTTCTTTTTGATCAAGGTAATCGATTATAAATGATTTCTTCTTTTCGTTTTTGATAGGGTTATTACTGAATTTATATCCCTTAAATCCGAAATAATTTGGTGAAATGAAAACAATGTTCTTGTAATCTACCTTTGGGAATTTGCCATATCTCTTATACGGGAATTTTGAATAATCAGCCTTTAGGTATTTATATCCATCTTCTTGAAAATTATCTCCTCCACCATCAAAAAATTGGTCTCCATAAGTATTTAAATCTTCTTCTGTAAATGCAGAAGTGAAATAATCTTCCAAATAATTATATTCATCTTCTTCTGGGGTATCGTAGATAGCTAGAGAGTCTGCTTCCACTTTAGGCTGTTCCTTGTTAAAATGCTCCACCTTTAGATTTGTAAATGCCTTTGAATTGGAAGCAATAAGGTCAAAATAAAGTTTGATCTCCTCGTCCTCCGGAAACATTTTGTATGCATGCATAACCTTTGAGGCTGCCAAGACATTCATTCCTTCTTTTGAAAGAGCATTGAAGTAATTGTACAGATATGATATTTCACCCTCATCGTTACCGTAAAAGTCAAAACAAATTTCAGTTTCTTCAGCATTGAATAGTGTGGCTAAGCCATAGAATGCCTTTATTTCAGAAATGGTTAAGAATCTATTTACAGGAATGTCTTTCTTTACCATATTCGTATGGTAAATAGCACGGATATAATTTTTGTCTGCCAAATAGTTATTTATTAATGAAAACCTGGCAAGGTTTCTTGTTTTGTGAAACCTGTCTTTACTAATGATAAATTTATCACGGTTTTCATTGTCGTATTGGTCTATAATTGTGTAGGACTCCTCAATTCTGGTTTTGATATTTGGATGGGTATGTTCCGTGTCATCATAATCTTCAACAGCGGTTATTTCATTGTATTCAGCATATAATATTGAGTCTGGAATGTTAAGGTGTCCACATTGCAGAAGTGATTTATCGAACTTCTTATCCTCGATAGGCAAATAAGAATACATAAGAACATAAAAGGCATTCTCGATGGCATCGAAATCATACTTAGATTTGGCAAATAGTTTAATGCCCTTCTCATCGGCATCTAATTCCTGTTTCTTTTTAAACTTGTGAATACTTTTGATTAGGTTTTTATTTCGTTGTCTAGTTCGAGAATTTAAGTCGTCTTCTTCTTCAATATTCTCATCCAGATCAAGTTTAAACTTTAGAGCATGCTTCTCTGTATAATGGCTTATCTCATGTGCCATAATAAAGGCAAGCTCAGCCTCGCTTTCCATCTGTGCAATTAATCCTGATGTAAAAAATATGAGTCCCTGAGGTGTGGAAAATGCGTTAGGAATATCGGACTTAAGTGTAAAAATCTGAAGTTCCTCAGCTAACTCAGGTTGGTCTCTCAAAAGGTAAGCAGCTATATCCTCCAGGTATTTAGAAATAGAATCGTTAAATATAATTTGGCCTTGACTTGCAAAATAATCAACTGTATAGGCCGTTGAAAGAGAAAATTCCTCTAGGTCCTTTTTGTCTTTGATTTGCTTTTCTAATTTCTTTAAATTCTTCTCATATCTCTTTTCGAGAGGTTCCAATAGAATGTTTGGAATTGGCGCTTCAGCTTTTAAAAGTCTGAAGTTTTCGATTTCTTGTTGTGCATTACAGTATACACATAGCATTAGAAATACGAATAAGGGGGTAAAGTATTTCATTAGTAGAATGTATTGAAAAAAATAAATTATTACGTTTTTGAAAAATTGGGTTGGGCCGCAATTTAGGAAATGATGTATGGAAATAAAAAAAGAGCCCTTATAAAAGGCTCTTTTTTTTAATCTATTTTGGAATAATTAGCTGATTCCAATTTTTGGTGCAGCTTCCATGATTTCATTATTAGCTTTGTCACTGAATTGCTCGAAGTTCTCAACAAAGGCTTGAGCTAATTCATTCGCTTTATTGTCATAAGCATCTTTATCTGTCCAAGTATTTCTAGGATTTAATAATTCATCTGGAACATTAGGACAACTTGTTGGAATTTGAAGCCCAAAGATTTCTAGACTTTCAAAAGTTTGCTCAGCAAGAGATCCTTCAAGGGCTGCAGTAATCATAGCTCTGGTATAGCTCAATTTCATGCGATTACCAACACCATAAGATCCACCAGTCCAGCCTGTGTTTACTAACCAGATATTTACATTATGCTCGTTCATCTTATTACCTAGCATTTCTGCATATTTAGTAGGGTGAAGAGGAAGGAAAGGAGCACCAAAACATGCTGAGAAAGTCGTCTGTGGTTCTGTAACACCCTCCTCAGTACCTGCAACTTTAGCTGTATAACCTGAGATGAAGTGATACATCGCCTGTCCTTTAGTTAGCTTTGAGATTGGAGGCAATACTCCAAAAGCATCACAAGTCAGGAAGAATATATTTTTTGGATGTCCACCCTTAGAAGGTTTAAGCGCATTTCCAATATGATCTATCGGATAAGAAACTCTCGTATTTTGAGTGATTGCACAATCTTCAAAGTTTGGAGTTTTACCATCGGCTTCGAAGCCAATGTTTTCAAGAATAGCTCCAGGTTTGATGGCAGCAAAGATATCTGGCTCTTTCTCTGGAGTCAGATCGATAGTCTTTGCATAACAACCTCCTTCAAAATTGAAAACTCCATTTTCTGACCAACCATGCTCATCATCACCTATAAGACCTCTGTTTGGATCAGCAGAAAGGGTAGTTTTACCTGTTCCAGAAAGACCGAAGAAAATAGCAGTATCGCCATCTTTACCTTGGTTGGCAGAACAGTGCATAGAAAGTACTCCGCGTTCATGAGGAAGTACACAGTTAAGTACAGAGAAGATACCTTTTTTGATTTCACCAGTGTATCCTGTACCACCGATGATAATCATCTTGTCCGTAAAGTTTACTATAGCAAAATTTGATTGTCTGGTCCCATCTATCGCTGGATCAGCCAAGAATCCGGGAGCATTTAGAATAGTCCAATCGGGAGAGAAGTTATCTAATTCTTCCTTAGTAGGTCTAAGGAACATATTGTTTGCAAACTGATTACTCCAAGGAAATTCATTGATAACTCGGATATTCAGTTGATAATCTGCGTCAGCACAAGCATAAGCATCTCTTACATAGATCTCCTTGTTCGCCAGATAATCAGCAATCTTGTTTTTTAGTGAAAAATAGTTGTCTGCTTCGAAAGGAAGATTGATTGCATTCCAATCAACAACATTGCTCGTTAGATCATCCTTTACAATAAAGCGATCTTTAGGAGAGCGACCTGTGAATTTTCCGGTTTTGATCACCAAAGCGCCTTTGTCTGACAATGTACCCATGTCCTTATCAAGTGCATGTTGTACAAGTTCTTCTGGTGATAAGTTCCAATAGGCCTTTTTATATGATTTAAGACCTGAATCAGAAAGATTTGCATCGGGTGTTTTGTATCCGAATTCTTTCATAAAAATTGGTATTTTATTTGGTAGAACTAAAAATAAAACGTCGAGTAAGTTTTGTAAACCTCTGTATTCCAAAAGTAAATAAAGCTAACTCGACGTTCTTTTAATTTGTTTTCACAAAATTATAAGTTTCTTTTCTAATTCCAACTAACTTCATTCAATATTTCAACAATTAACGTCATTAATAGTTAAAAATCAGCCCCAAAGCGATATTTCTTCCCGGAGCACTCAGTCCTGATGAAAATGTCCTGTAGTGTTTATCAAAAATATTTTCAACGGATAGGAAAACCCTTTGATGGAGTGTCTTCCAGCTTACATAGAGGTTGAACGTTTGCCAGGAAGGAAGATCCTTGTATATCGTTTCATTTCCGTTCGATTCAACAAAACCGTATTCAATATTATCTGAAGAGCCTTCTCTGTTGATGGTATTATTTCCCTCGGTATCCCTAGAAATAGTTAAAACTTCATAGTCCTCTAAACGCTTTTTACCGTTAAATCGATGAATCAAGGCACATTCAAATTGCTTGTTTGACCATCGAACGCTACCACTTCCGTACAAAGGCGGTATGTGGCCTATTGCGACCAAAGTATCAATGTTTAAATCAGCATCTTTATAGTTATATCTTCCTTTTGTATAGCCACCAGTGTAGGATAGTGATAACTGCTCGTTTATTTTGAGGTCTAGTTGTGCTGTAAGACCTGTAATGAATCCATTTGTGACATTTGTATTAACTAAGCTTATATACTCAGGAATAAGGGTTTCCTCTGCGATTTGACGAACTAATAAATCTTTTGCCAAGGTGCAAAAGGCATTGGTGCTTATCTCTAATTTCTTGAAGGAGGATGCGATTCCAAAATCAGCAGTAATAGCCTTTTCTGGGGAAATATTTGGATTTGGCATATTCACAAAGTTTCCCTTGATTCGAATTTTTCCTAGGTCATCTATATTCGGTGCCCGAAAAGCATTACTTAATGAAAGATTTATTTCTGTCTTTGGCTTTAGTTTTTGCTTGTAGGCAAATGATGCGACTAATGCATGATTATTTATGTTTAGTGATCCATCCGTGTAGTGCTGAGGCCAACTAAAGTCAATAGTGTTTTCGAAAATCAGATCTGTATGATGCACAGAAGCCCTCAACCCTGCATTTAGCTGTTTGTTTCCACTTTTATCTTTGATCAGATAGTTTGCAAAGGCTCCCATATTATAAGCATTTGCTTTTCCGGATGGATATCTGCTGTAAAATATCTCAGGGTCTTCTCCAAATAGTTGTTCAGTGAATCCTCCGGATTCTAGTTTGTTAAGTTGAGCATCTATTCCATAGAACAAACTTTGTTTAAGGTTTGATTTTAGTTGTTTTTGAAAAACCCAATTAGCGCTCCACACATTTAGTTTTTCGATATTGTGTACCCGATTACCTTCATTGAATTTTCGTCTTATTCGACTTTCCTCAATATCTTGATAGCCCATTGTGAGCTGACTTTCATCGAAAAGCCCACTGGAGGCTT
>OMKD01000158.1 GCA_900299495.1 Sphingobacteriales bacterium | reverse complement strand
GGGCAGATCTGAAAACAGGATTTTCGTGATTATAGAAAAAATCCTTCCCTAATATCAACTGTACTTTTTTAAACTGCTCGACCCATACCTGCTGAGACATTTCACTGAAAGGTCCATCGTGATGGGGACTTGGGAAAGATGCATTCACCTGACTGATATAACAATCCTTGAATGATTGCTGTAAGACTGCCATTTCACTCAATGAAACTGGAGTAAACACATTGGATTCAAACAAGTCAAATTTATACCAAACATTCCTGTATCCAATGATTTTAAAATCTCTTAAGTCCTTTTCTTTACTCCATTGACGAACAGCCTCTGCAATTGCCTGCAATACTTTGTAATGCGTATCAGGACCTGAACCTTCTGGATCAAATGCCAAACTTAACACGCTTGGTTCTACCTCCCGTAACATTGCCAAAATAGGCTCTACATCCCTGCCTCGTTCGGGAAGCTCCGTAAATAAACTTCCATTATAAAACCCAAGTCTTAAATGGGAGATATCTTTTACCTGTATACCAAAATGCGCCCAAACCAATTCCTCTTCAAATTCGCGAATCATACCTTTGAACTGCTGAATATCAGGCGTATTCTTCTGACCATCATAATTACTTTGAATCTGAAGAATCATGGTTTCTATCCCCTTGATCAATTCAGACTTTGAAGAAATCCCATAAATACTGATCACAGCTCGAATAATACGATGGCTGATACACTTCAATTTACCAGCCACGTCAGAATCTGCAATTTTATCCAGATAACTGGCAACATCTTTATCCCACTTTTTCTTATATCCATCCTCGAAAAAGTCCGGATACTTAAGCATACTAATCGCTCCTGCGTGGATATGCTTCAAAGTTGCCTCTAATAATTCAATCACCAAGGAATTGGTTACAGCCGTAAATCCAGAGGTCAATACAGAGAAATGAAAATTATTAGACGTCTCCTGTAGCTGACGAATAACTACTGGAAAAAGACCTAGCATAATATCATCATGATGTGGACCAGTATGTAAATAGGTCTCTCCCTTTTCTATAGATAGTCCTTTATTGATCTTTGCTTTCACCGCTGCAATCACATCTGGTACTGTATTTGGCCCCAAATCCGGAATCAAACTGGTATACTTATAAGCCTTGAGATCTGCCATAGATAGCCTCCTGGCATACTTATCAAGCTTCAGACTCAGATCCATCACTGCCCGTTCTGTTTTTTCAAAGGTCCAGGGGCCCGTCTCATAATACCGCTCAATACTATCCTCTAGACAAACGCCTGCGCCCTCCGTAATATAAAATCGCGAATTAGCTAAGCGTTGTAAAACCGTGGCAGGATACATGACACTGGGTTCATGCTCTAAAGCCTGTTTGATAATAGGTCCCTTGGCTTCACCAGCAGCAAAAATTATTGCAACAGCATTTGGATTATAGGTTATCGTTTCTAGACCTATTGTAATTACAAGTCGATTTCTTGAAACTTCTATTCCACCCAAATCTCCTGCGGAAGCGGCTTGAGTTTCGAAGTTCGTAAAGGTTAGTCGAGTTGTTGAATTGTGATCACTGCCACGAGTATTAAAGGCGATGTGACCATCCGGTCCAATACCTCCTAGAAAAAATCCTATACCGCCTTTTTTACGTATATCTTCTTCGTAGTTACTACACCAGTTATCTATCTTAAAAATAGAATCCTGTTGTATTTTCTCTAATTCATTTTTAGCCTCGCGATATCTTAGACTTAAGTCAATCTTATTCTCAGGAAAAACCTCTTTATAAGTTCTGTCATCAGCAAGTGGAATTTCATTGGCATTTATCAACAAGGCTTTTTGAGGATCCAATCCAAATGCCTCGATATAATACTTATTCACATAACTAATGAAACTATTTTGCTGTCTAGGATCAATTGGATAAAACTCATCAATCTGAACAAAATGAAGGCCGCTCAAATCAGGTCGCTCCTCAATCTCCAAGCCATTAGCAAATCGAATCCCTCTTACCCGATCTGAATTCCAATTCTCCAATAAGTATTGGGTCCACTTGATAAAATGTTCCGGCGTTTTACCTGTTGGTAAACTAATCACACCATTTGGATTTTCAGATACCCACTCTAAAAAACGTAAGGCAGACATCAGACCCAATTGTGGGAAATTCTTCGTGATAATATAAGGTATGTTTGTGGAAATAGTTGGACAACCTGAGTAATTATAAAATGCATTCTCCACTTTGGATTCAAAAAAACTCTGCATAGGACGTGACTTTTTTGGGCACTAAGATTCTAAACTACAATAAGTTATATAATCCCTAATTTAATATCAATTAATTATTAGTCATTTAGCTTCTAAAGATAGTTGATAATTTAATCACCAAAATACATTAGGATATAGACATATTACTTTGAATTTATAAGGACTTTACCCTGAAATAAAATAGATCCTGAGACCTTCCTGATTAGGCAACTGTATACTCCAGGTTTTAAATCCAAATCAAGTAACTCAAAGTAGTCCCCTTCCAAGTCGGTTACGGAATAGACCTGTTTCCCTTTTATATCGTACAATTCAAAAATGACATCTTCCAACCAATAATTTGTGCGAGCACAAAGCATCCCATAACTTGGATTTGGAAAAACAGAAAGTTCTATGGGGTAATGTTTTTGGACTGAGGTGGTTAGACAAGACTCATTCAAGAGTTCACTTACAGTTCTGCAGGGTATATCCAAATCATCCAGAAATCTAAAATAGTTTAGAATAGCGTCAGGAGTTGATACAAAATTATGTACATGAGTATTTGCACCCAAGAACTCAAAGTCCTGAAGGGTATTGTAGGAATTTTCCAATAATTCCTCTTTCAGCTCACTATCTAAAAAACAATGGGTAACCTTACAATAATTGACCATTTGATGTTGGTATTGAAATGGATCACTATGGCCATGCAAAATATCATAACCTGCTGTTTGAAAAAACACTTGTCCAGGCATCTCAATGGAGTCTTCTACACCAATCGTTTGTAAGGGTAGATCTGAAACCAGTTGAATATAGTCATAAAGATTATCCATAGTACCAATAAACTGATTGGTATCTCTTCCAGACTCCTGAATTTCTTCCATGCTATAATTAGAATATCCGTCCCATAGGCCAAAAGCAGATAACCCATGGTGATGAAGCCCTATCTCATGTCCCTGATCCTGCCAAATTTTGATCTTATTCATTCGATAAGGAAAATCTATAATACTATCAATCCAAAAAGAAGTAAACTCTACGGTCAATTTAACATTATAAACATTGGCAGAATCGACCAATATTTCAAGATTTGGGAAATTATAAGCCTCATTAGGATCGCAGTGCACCACAAAAAATGCTTTCTGGGGCTGCCCATTTATATCCATTCCAAGGCAAAGATTTAAGAATATGACCAAGATTAAGACAAACCTCATAAAAACTTATTAACCAGCAAACTATAGATATAAATTACAAAAGTAAGTATAAGATAACAAGCCCTAGTAACTGTTAAATTAAATGCTTGCATTAAATAAAGAAATGCTTTATTAAAAATCAAGAATAGAAAATATAGGGATTAACTAACTCTTGTTTTAAGGCTTTTTATGATTTTACCATATAACTCCTGCTGATCGAATGGTTTGGATATATAGTCATTCATACCGATAGAAATACACTTTTCACTCTCACCACTAAGCGCATGAGCTGTAATGGCAATAATCGGAATATCAGAAACGGCACCTGTCAACTCCTTACGAATATATTTAGTTGCCTGATAACCGTCCATCTCAGGCATCTGAAGATCCATAAGCACAAGATCATATTCTTGTTCACTAAGTTTAGCAATTGCCAACTTGCCATTATTTGCAAAATCAATGGAACAATCCCATTTAGCAAATACCTTTCTAGCTAACAACTGGTTCATTGGATTGTCCTCAGCCATTAAGAAACGATAAGCAGTTAATTCTCTGAATGTATATTGCTCAGCAACTTCAGGTGCAGCAGTCTGAAGATTTGTATCCAAAGCAAATTTGATACTAAAGGTAAATGTAGATCCTTCTCCCTCAACACTGTGCACATCAATGGCTCCTGATTGTAATTCGATCAATTCCTTCGCAATTGTAAGACCAAGTCCGGTACCACCATATTTCCTGGAGGTTTCATCAGAGGCTTGTGTAAAACTTCGGAATATACTTTTTAATTTCTTTTCTGGTATACCAATTCCAGTATCCTGTACCTTAAATAATAGTGTACATGAAGACGGAGTCTGCTGTTTAACAGATACACGGGTATCAACACGCCCTTCTTCCGTGAATTTTATCGCGTTATTGATTAAGTTCAATAATATTTGCCTTAATCTTCCTTCATCGCCTATGAATACTTCTGGTACCTGAGGCTCAATGATTGTATTTAGAATCACCTGTTTTTCCACTGCCTCAAGATTAAGCGTTTGCTGAACGCCACTAATCACATCCTTTAGATTAAAGCACGCCTGTTCAAGCTGAACATTTCCGGACTCAATCTTAGAAAAATCCAGGATATCATTGATGATGCGAATTAGATTATCTGCGGAGTGATTGATAGCCAACACACTCTCCAGATCCTCTTCGGAAAGATCTTTATCCTTTAAAATATTTGCCAAGCCATAAATAGCATTCATTGGAGTTCTTATCTCATGACTCATATTAGCCAAAAACTTCTCCTTTGCCATCTCAGAAGCTTCAGCCAGCTCTTTGGCCTTTAGCAGCTCGGCTTCAAACTTTTTACGTTCTGTTATATTTCTGGCTACAACCTGAACCCCTTTTAGATTATCATTTTCTATCAGAAGATTTATGTTCTGACCGAACCAAATACTCTTACCGAATCCAACTTGATATGGAAATTCCTGATAGCTTGTCAATTCACCTTTTTGAAGCTGATCATTGAATAAACTCATCGAAAGATCTCTATAATCTTTTCCTATGAGCTCTGTATAATGCTTTCCAAGCAATTCTTCCTCCGATCGCTCAAGGATATGAATACCTATTGGATTCATATAACTAATCAATCCTTTCGGATCTGTTCTGAAAATAATATCCCCGGCCTCTTCAACAAGCTGTTTATACAATTGCCTGCTTTGGTTCAGCTCCTCCTTTTGTCTATCCAGATTTTGCACCAGCTGTTTGATTTCCTTGATTGCAATCTCCTGTGCCTGAAAAACATGAAGTAAATCCGGTGTAGTATCATTGAGCGCAAAATCAGTGATTTGCAGGCCATATTTCTCCAGATCATTTACTTTGGTCACCCAGGGTGAGCCAATAAAAATAAGCTCATCTGCTTTATCCAAATGAATAATTTGCCCTCTCAGCGTAAGTTCTGAACCCAGAGCATCCATTATGAAGATCTGCTGGGTGTACTTGATTATGGAATCAAATTCATACTGTGTAGAAAATGGTCTCTTGAACTTGAATAGTTTTTCAAAATCAGCACCAATTATTCCCGGTAAAATCTTAAGTATACCTTTCCCTGCAGATTTGATCTTTAGATCTCTGTCAACGGAAAAATGAAAAGGAGAAATTATCTCCAGAATATTCTTTGGCAAATATTCTGAATCCTGCTGCTGTTCCATAATTACCATTCAATTAAGAATTCATCATGATGATTACCAGCATCCTTACTTTTGATGATTGTAATGTCAATAGACTTATCAAACATCTTGGCAATGCCCATAAGCAAACCATAAACAAAGTGCTTCAATCCATTTCTGGTAGAATAATAGTGCATAACCAAGGATTGATCAGTTACATCGGTAACTTGAAATTCTGGAGGTGTTACATTAGGAAAGATCAACATAACTCTACTGTGAAAATTGGGTAGATTAACCAAAAACTCCTGGAAATTGCTTCCGCCTGATTTCATCAATGGACCATAATGCTCCATTCCTGTCTTAAGAATCCAGTATTCTCCGAATGCCTGTAATACTTGGTCTACAGTAACACCAAGTTCTTCAGAAGCACTTTGGGCTAATGAGAAAGTAATACCATCCGGGTAAGGTTCCGAACTTATAAACGAATCCTCTTTTACATTACTTTTGGTTTTTATCCTATTCCAAGCCTCAAGGCCATAATTTTCAGTTACTAAGCCCTGAATGGCCTTATTTACGATTCCGTGCATATTTATTGGGTTTGAGTACTTTAATTTCGCCAAAAAAATTCAGAATCACAAAACCCTCCCCTGCAGATTAATCACATTATCAATGACTTACAACAAAAATGAACACAAAACCAATATCTAAGTAAGTATAAATCAAGCTTTTCAAAGGGCTAATGTTATGTAGCAAACAGTGTACATAAAAATCATATTTATATATCTAATGTCGCTGTGTTTCCAAAAGTATTAGTGGCCATCAAATTCAAAGAGATTTGATGACCACTATCTATTTGATTATTAGGATTGATAATCTACTTTTTTGAGGCAAATATTAAATTCTTTTCAAAGGGGTCAAGCTAAATTTCATAAGTACTCAAAAAATCTGCACCAATAATTCCAACTGCCTGTATTGGTTTCAATACGCTCAAATCCTGCACCTGTAACTGCAAGGGCAATTCGGCCGCTCCTACTTTTAAATCTAAGTTCTCCAACTTCAAATCCTGGACATAAGTGGAATCAATAAAGGAATCCGTAGATCCTGTGTCAAGGATAAAATTTCCCTGAGCTTCACCCAGGTCAATGGCGAGAGATAAATAATTTGAATTTTTTAGATAAGCTTGCTCATACAAGACTTCTTCAATTGCTGGTTTATCAGTACTAAGCTCAAAGTAGTTCTGAGCATAATTCATCAATGTATATAGTATTGACTAAAATACCCCCATCCTAAAACAGCATTAAATGAGGTTCCTATCTGTTCTGCCACAAATTCGATCTCTCCTGGAGAAGATCTAAATTCAAGCTTATCATATTTCCATTCTCCAATGCTCAAGGTGTCTGCTACACCTTTATTAAGGGAAAAAGTGCTTCCATCTATGTGCATCATCATTTCACCAGTTGCTTCCAAAGATATATGTTTTTGTTCGGCAAAACTACCTGAAAGTTGAAGCTTACTGGGATATCCGAAATCGATCAATGCTTTTAGGATTGACCATTGATTTGAATTATTGTGAAAATAAAACCACAGGGATTACGCTCTAATTTTAGCGTATTGACTTTGTTTGTTGTGGTAAACGTTTGGGCAATGGAACAGTTACTTGCCAAAAAAGGGCTATCATCACTGCACCCATTTTCAAATAATTCATAAACTATCTGTTTAAACTCGTTTAAATATTTAGGTATAGGCAGTGAATAGACATCTAAAAAGTAATCTGATAGCTTGTGATAAGCTAATGGATTTGGACTCATCTGGTTTAAAGAGTTCTAATTGTACAAAATGGTTTGTTCTAAATAAAAAAGCTTCGGAGTTTTTCCGAAGCTTTTTTTATATCTCTTGATATACTTCATCAAAAGGTACTCTAAAACGCTCTCCATACAAACCTTCGGGCAGTCTAATTCCACAGGAGATAATCATATTCACTTCAGCTCCAACAGGCAATCCCAACACTCTTTTTACTCGCCAAGTATCAGCCCCTTCCATAGGACAAGTATCATAACCCTCAGCAGCCATGCTTAACATAAAGTTTTGTGCAGCAAGCGCAGCACTCTTATGCGCAACCACCCGCATATCTTTTCGTAAGACCTCTCTGTATATTGGCCTGAACAAACCGGTAACCAACATAGTAGCATACCTAAAAATACCTAGCATATCATTATACACTAACGGGATGATTTTTCCATAATAGTTTCTTGCCATTTTTTCCCGGCTACTCATCTCTGCCTTCGATCGATTTGGAAATAGGGATTTCACATGATCCAAATTAGCCTTGGCACGCCTACGCCACAAATCCTTTCGAACCACTACTACCACCATCTCCTTTGCAGTCTTCGCTGCATTCTGACCAAAACAAAGAGGAACAAGTTTTTTTAATTTATCAGCTGAAGTTACATGATAAAACTCCCACAACTGCATATTACTGCTATTAGGAGCCAAGACGGCCTGCTCCAAACACGTTTTGACGACCTTAGAATCTATCGGTTTATCCGGATCATACTTCCGAACAGAACGACGATAATTGATCGCTTCACTAACTGTCATTTCTTTCATAATTTGATCGGTAAATACTAAAAAGACTAACACATCAAAACGGGATAAAGATTTTGAATAAAAGTAATTTGTCTAGACAGTCCTATAAAGAAATCTTTGTAGAATATTTGATTTCCTCCAATACGATCTGGGAATCTATATCACTAATATT
Organism: Sphingobacteriales bacterium; assembly: GCA_900299495.1. Lineage (GTDB taxonomy): Bacteria > Bacteroidota > Bacteroidia > Chitinophagales > Saprospiraceae > AM-2324. Next base: position 754 of record OMKD01000158.1, on the reverse strand, counting down.
CCTAATGGCAGCTACTTTATTCACCAAAAAGTCTCTGTAATCTTTAATATTAGCAAAACGTACTTTTGCCAAAAAATCGAAACTACCCGATGTATGATAGAATTCAGAAACCTCATCTAAGGCCTCTAAGCTTCGTACAAATTCATCCCTGGCCTCTTTGTGGTGATCCTTAATAGTGATATTCATAAATACAATGATCTGTTTATTTAAAAGATCTGTATTCAACAAGGCAACATATCGTTTGATAAAACCAGCCTTTTCTAACTTCTTGATTCGTTCGTATACCGGAGTGGTGGTTAATGATAATTCGGCAGCCATTTCCTTCGCAGTTCTGCCAGAGTTTTCCTGAAGCATATTCAGGATTTTCAAATCTACTGCATTCATTCTTAATCAATAATTATTAAGTATCTCATGGACTATTGATTTCTATGATTCCTATCGATATTGTTAAGTAAATTCTATGATAGAAGATTTTCCTTTGTAAGTGTCGTAAGATAATTCTTTAGACTTGAATATTTGCTCATCCTCATTAAAGATATTACAAACCTGAATCGGAGAAGCATATAGATGAAGTGATAGAGCTCGTTGATTAGATCTGTTCTCTATAGCATGGTATCCCATGCGATCATTCATAAAGGTCAATTTCTCAGGAGTAAGTTCTAATTCGTCAACCGGGACAACTGATGAATCATCCTTATTTTGTGTATATCTTACTTCAGTAAGCGTTCCCTTAAGCTGATACACCCAACAATCC
>OMKD01000157.1 GCA_900299495.1 Sphingobacteriales bacterium | reverse complement strand
GATTGCGATTTGCAAAACTTTCCAACCTCATGTCAGCTGAACTAGGAGTAGGTTGGGCAACTAAAAAACTCAGGTTAGATGCGATGAAAATCAGGCATAGTAACCTTCTGAATCTAGGTTTATTTGATGTAAAATAGATCATGGATGCTATTTTGGTGATTAATTATCTTTTCAACTGCTTTTTAAGCTTAGGGAATTTAATAGAAATTTGAGATTTTATACTTAAGTCCATAAAATTATTTTATAAATGATATATTAGTTGAAAAATAAATTATGGATTATTAATTTTAAGAGAATTCGTACACCTAATACCTCTTATATACTTTTCCAGAATTAGCGAATTCAGAAAAACTGTCGGATAAAATTAGAAGTTTTCAGCGCTGTTAGCTGGATACCATATGACTGCAGGGTATTGCCTTAAGCATGCCTTTACATGAACATTATTAATACTCAATTTCATTATGAAAAAAGGACTAATCCCATTAATGGTCTGCAGGTTCATTGCGCTATTTTTATTCGCATGTACCTTTAAACTTTCAGCAGACAACTATCCAATTACATTAAAATCATTTGATGAAGAACTGGCGGTAACCGCTGTCTGTAACCCTCAACTTACCATTGCACTTGATGATATGGGGCAATACACCCTGAATCCAATGGAAGTAGATAATGGATCATCATCGGATCTAGGTTCTGTTAGCCTTGCTCTTGATATTACCGACTTGGGTTGTGATGATATTGGTACTCCAGTGTCCGTAACACTTACCGTTACGGAGGATGCTACAGGTACTACAGATGATTGTACATCTACAATCATCGTAATTGATAATTTAGCACCTGATGTGGTTTGTGAAAATCAAACAGTAGATGTTGGTGATGGGACGCCCCAATCAATGAGCCCTTCGGACTTTCTTTTGGCTCCAATGGATAACTGTTCTCCAACGGTAAATGCTGTTTTTCTGGATCCCTTTTCAGGATGGATAGAAGAATTGAGCGCATCCTCTGCTAATTTACAGGATGTGTTTTTCGCAGATGCTAATAATGGATGGATTGTCGGTAATCTTGGATCTATACAACACACTAATGACGGTGGTGCTAGCTGGACAACCCAATCAAGTGGGGTGACTGAGGAGTTAAGAAGCGTATATTTTGCTGATGTAAATACAGGTTGGGCAGTAGGATTAAATGAGACTATTTTAAAAACTATTGATGGCGGTACTACTTGGACTGTGATCATTCCAGGATTAGGATTAGGAGTAGATTTTTACAGTGTATTCTTTTTCGATGTAAATAATGGATACATCGCAGGATCAGATGGTGTTCTTTTGAAAACAAGTGATGGTGGTAATACCTGGACTGACCAAGGTGTTTCCTTGTTAGTGAATAAAAGGGATATTTTCTTTTCAGATGCAAATAATGGATGGATAATTAGCCAGGATAGTATTCTTCATACCAGCGATGGAGGTGTAATCTGGAACGTACAAGATCCTATCGTAAGTAATATTTTGAGGAAATTGAGTTTTGTGGATGCATCAAATGGATGGATAGTAGGAGATAATGGTCTGATTCTAAATACAACCGACGGAGGTTCAACATGGTCTACCCAGACTAGTGGAGTATCAAGCAGTCTTAAGGATATAGAAATGTTCAACGCAACTTCTGGTTATGTAAGTGGCGGAAATGGTACCTTACTGTACACTTCAGATTCTGGTTCCAACTGGTCTCCGGTCAGTCTTCCAAATACACCAACTGCAGATTTTAGAGGCCTGTCTGCGATTGATGAGCAGGAGGTTACAGTAATAGGGTTCAATTCTTCTATTTATTCTTATTTCATTGGTACTGTCGAAGAAAATACACTTGATTTTGATTGTGATGATATTGGATTGCAGAATATATCTATTGCTATTTCAGATGGTGCTGGGAATACAACTAACTGTACAGTCTCATTAGTTGTTGGTGATGATGTAGATCCAGTAGCTAGCTGTCAATCTTCTAGTATTTCTTTGGATGAAACAGGTAATTATACCTTTGATGGAACAGAAATTGATAATGGATCATTTGATGTTTGTACTGGTATTACATTTACAACAGTTCCTGCAAGTGTAGATTGTTCCATGACTGGTTCACAAACAGTAGAGCTTTTCGTTGAAGATGAAAGAGGAAATAGTGCATCTTGTTCAACTACTATAAATGTAATAGATGATACTGTGCCTGTGGCTAATTGTATGGATTTGACGGTCAATCTTGGTTCTGACGGATCATTCAATTTATTAGCTGAGGATATAAATGATACTTCAACAGATAATTGCCCTGGTTTGATGCTTAGTATATCAGCAGGACCTACAGCCTATGACTGTTCAAATATAGGTGTTCCAGAAACAGTTGAGTTAACTGTTGAGGATGCTTCTGGCAATCCGTCAACGTGTTCAGCATTGGTAACTGTAGTTGATGGTACAGCACCTGTTATTTCTTGTCAGGATTTTACAGCAGAGATTGGAAATACAGGTTCATACCTTGTTCAGGTGGATGATGTGTTGAGTACTTATGAGGATAATTGTGCCACTTCCTTAAACTTCACCTTTAGTCAAACAGATTTTGATTGTACTGACGAGGGATCTGTATTTGTTATAGATGTAACCGTCACAGATGACTTTGGAAATAGCAGTATCTGTCAATCCAATTTGAGTATAGTGGATTCTGTACTTCCGCTTATGGGTTGTCAAAATATATCTGTTGATTTAGATCAAAATGGATCTGTTGAGGTTTTATCCTCAAGTGTTGTTTTGTCTACAACAGATGCCTGTACGGTTACACCCGTTTCACCTGCTTCAGTTACGTTTGATTGTACAGAGATTGGGGTGAACCAAGTTGATTTTTCTGTTTCAGATGATGCAGGTAATATCCAGACTTGTACAGTAGAGATTACAGTTGAAGATACCATGGATCCTGTGATTACTTGTCTTCAAAACTTGGATGTAGAACTTGATGGATCTGGGAATGCTAGCATTGATCCAGCAGATATTTTAGATGCTTCGATGGATAACTGTACGTTGGGAGGTTTAAGTTTTACTTTAGATATTTCCAGTTTTGATTGTACAGATGTAAGTAATAATAATTTATCCGTAGAGCTTTCAGCTACAGATTCTCAAAATAATACTGGGGTATGTTCTACGATAATAAATGTTATAGATGATGAGGTTCCTGTTGTGTTGTGTCAGGATGTTACATTGACATTGGATGCTTCAGGTTTAGCCAGCGCAACGGTGAGTCAGTTTATAGATCAATCATCTGATAATTGTGACTTAAGTTTTTCAGCTACGCCAGTCGATTTTAATTGTGGTGATTCAGGAACTACGGTTAATGTTGTAGCCTTTGATGGAACGAATATCAGCAACTGTGTATCAATTGTAACCCTAGTGGATAATATTCCTCCAAGTATTACTTGTCAGGATTTTGATGCTTTTATTACAGATTCGAATGGTTATGTTTTCGATGAGAATGATGTATTGCTTACTGCTGAAGATAATTGTGGTATTGTAGACTATCAGGTTTCTAACACTATTTTCGAATGTGATCAGGTTGGAAATACAGTTGAGGTTACCCTTACAGCATTCGATGAGGCTGGTTTATCAGATGATTGTGTGTTTAATATTTCCATTTTTGAAGAAGTTGCTCCTCTTATTACCTGTCAGGACTTTACATTAGTACTTGATGGTGCTGGTAATGGCACTTTGCAGAGTTCAGATGTATTGGTTTCAGCCACTGATAATTGTGGTTTGATAGAGGTAGAGCTTTCTAAAGAAATATTTGATTGTACAGAATTGGGTAGTAATTCAGTTACTGTTATCGTTTCCGATCAGTTTGAGAATGAATCGGATTGTACTGTAAATGTTGAGGTAGTAGATTTAACTGCACCTTCAATAAGTTGCTTGCAAACAGTTGCTATAACCCTTGATCCTGTAACGGGTACAGTAAGCATTGATGAGAATGATTTACTTTCTGCTCAAGATGATAATTGTGGTATCCTTTCCATCACACTAAGTGAGGATAGCTTTAATTGTTTAGATGAAACAGTTGATGTGACTGTAACAGCCACTGATGCTTCTATGAATGTTGCCAGCTGTATTTCATCTGTAGTTGTTCAGGATGTTACCGCTCCAGTAATCTTCTGTCAGGATTATACCTTAGAGATCCCATTGAGTGGTTTTGCTGGGATAACAGAGGCAGATGTAGTCTCTTCTGTGGTCGATAATTGTGTGACTTATGATTTAGATTTTTCAACGGAATTTTTTGAATGTAGTTCATTAGGTAATAATGTTGTAACCGTAACAGCTACTGATAATGCAGGGAACGCTGCTTCTTGTACTAGCACAGTTTTTGTAGTTGATTTGATAGCTCCTGAAGCTTTCTGTCAGGCAGTTACAATTTCGCTTGACCAAAATGGGGTAGCTGCAGTAGCTGCAACTGATGTAGATGCAGGATCTGTAGATAATTGTGACGAGTTAATTTTGAATTTATCACAGGCGATTTTTGATTGTGATAATCTAGGAGAGAATACAGTTACCCTCACCGTAATAGATGGCTCAGGGCTTCAGGATGACTGTACTGCTATTGTTACCGTAGTTGATGAAACCCAACCAACAGTAAACTGTGTGCAAGCCTTCCAACTGATTTTGGATAGTGATGGTTTGGGAGTATTAGAAGTGTCAGATATCAATATTGGAAGTTCAGATAATTGTGCGATAGTTACAGAATCTTTATCTCAAGTCAATTTTGACTGTGATTCAAATAGTCCTCAACAGGTTACTCTAACTATGGAGGACCAAAGTCAAAATTCGGATCAATGTACAACCCTAGTAAGTATAGTTGATAATACTTTGCCAGATTTAGTTTGTATTTCTTCTGTTTTGGACCTTGTGTTGGATCCATCCGGTTTTGGATCTATTCAGGAATCAGATGTCATTCTTTCGAATACGGATAATTGTGGCATAGAAGAGGTTCAACTCAGTCAAACAGACTTTAATTGTGAGGATGTAGGATCTTTAACGGAAATCAATATTAGCTCAGAAGATACATCAGGTAATACGAGCTCGTGTACGGTACAGATCAATGTCGTAGATGATTCTGATCCTGTATTTTCATGCCAGGATATAAGCGTTGATTTAGATGCTAATGGATCTGTTTCTATTTCTCCAAATGATCTTATTTTAGGTGTTTTTGAGCCTTGTGGAATTTCCGATATTTCTGTTGATTTTTCAACGTTTGATTGCGATAATGTAGGAGATAATCCTGTAATTGTTTCAGTTACGGATATCAGTAATAATACAGCATTTTGTTTTGCAACAGTGATAGTATCAGATGCTTCAGCTCCTATGGTTGATTGCCAAAATATTGAGTTGAGTTTAAATTTTGGAGGAATGGCATCTATCGTTTTGGAGGATGTATTTATTAGCGCGGTTGATAATTGTGGCGTAGACAATACGGTACTTTCTCAGGAAGATTTTAATTGTGCTCACGTTGGTATTACTCCTATAGAAGTCCTTTCCACAGATATTCATGGGAATGTAGGTTCTTGTACAGTTGAGGTAACGGTGAATGATAATATCCCGGCAGCTATTCTTTGTCCAAATTCGACTACCGTATTTTTAGATGCGAGCTGTTCATACCTGGTTGAAGATTTTACAGAGGAATTGGATATTTTGGATAACTGTACACTTGAAGGAGAGTTTATTGTCCAGCAGAGTCCAGCAGCAGGTGAGCTTTTGACTGAAGCAGGATCTACCAACTTGGTCTTTACTGTAGAGGATATAAATGGTAATATCAGCGATTGTACGACCAACTTAATTTTAAGTGATAATACTGCGCCAGTTATTGTTTGCAATGATATTTCAATTGCTCTAGATCCTAATGGTACTGTTATCCTTCCATTGGCATCGATTGGAGATGGTAGCTTTGATAATTGTACTTCTGATCTTGAGTTTAGCACCTCAGCGCCTTTATCATATGATTGTTCTGATATTGGTCCATTAAGCATTGTACTAATGGCTTCAGATGAAGCTGGTAATTCAACTTCATGTACAGCAAATATTGAATTGGTGGATGCCACAGCACCTGTGGTTACCTGTAGCTCTTTTACCGTTATTTTGGATAATAATGGAAATGCAATCCTAGATGAGCCCGTATTAAATACCCCATTGCTTACCGCTGATGATGCTTGTGGCATTGAGAGTGTCAATTATTCGATAACTGAGGTTGATTGTGAGGATATAGGGGCAAATGCTATTGATATTATTGTTGTGGATATCCATGGTAATGAAAGTATATGTTCTACAATCTTAAATGTTGAAGATAATATAGCACCTTTCTTAGTGTGTGCTGGAACTAATGTTTTTCTTGATGCTAACGGGATTGGAGTTCTGGAAGCTGATGATTTAATTATTTTTACAACAGATGCCTGTGGTATAGATGTGACTACCATAAGTGAAACATTATTCACTTGTGATGACATAGGAAACCATTTAATTACTGTTTCTGTATTTGACCCATTTGGTAATGAATCTAGTTGTGAAGTTGATGTTGATGTCGAAGATAAGACTGCTCCGGAAGTAGAGTGTATGGACGTGATTATCGAACTTCCAGATAATGGGCCATATTTACTTCAATTAGAAGAAGTATTAGTATCTGTTGAAGATGCTTGTAGTGATGATGTGACGTTTGAATTCCAAAATTTATTTACATGTGATAATACGGGGTTCAATACTATTTCATTGCAGGCATTCGATGAATTTGGTAACGTCTCTAATTGTAATTTGAATGTTATTGTAATAGACAATGAAGCTCCTGAAGCAGTTTGTACGGATGTGACAGTAGATCTTGATGAAACAGGTAATGCTCTAGTTAGCTCCGATGAATATGCAATACTGTCTATTGATAATTGTTCTAGTAATCTGTTTGTAAGTCCATCAGAAATCAACCTTAATTGTTCAAATATTGGTTCAAATTCCTTTGAAATAACAGTTACCGATTCAGGGGGACAATCTGATAATTGTTTTGTTACAATTAATGTTAACGAAACTATTCCTCCTGTATTGATGCTTCAGGATACGCTTACCGTATTTTTAGATTCTGATGGCAATGCACTTGTTCTAGTTGAGGATTTTGATTTGGGGACAACAGATAATTGTACATTTTTTAATCTATCCTTTGGGAGTAGTCAGGAAGTTACAGAATTGGCTTTCGATTGTGATGATGCAGGATTTATCGATTTGGAAGTTTGGGCAACTGATGGAGAGCTTAATCAAACCATGCAAGAAGTTGTTTTGAATATTATTGAAAGTGGTGCTTGTGATCCAACAATTGAAGAGGTTACTATTTCTGGAAATACAGCAAGAGAAGATGGTGTTCTGGTCCCTGATGCATTAATTGAATTGTCCAATGGTTTTAGTCAACTGACAGATGTCGAGGGTAACTATTCATTTATTGTTTTAGCTGATTCCTCTTATACCATTGTTCCTTCAAGAGATGGAGATTATTTGAATGGGGTTTCTACTTTTGATATAGCCCTAATCCAGTCGGTCATTTTGGGATTGTCTACCTTTGATAGCCCATACAAGTACATAGCAGCTGATGTCAATAATTCTGGAAACATTTCGACTTTTGACATCTTGCTTATGCAGAAGAATATCCTTGGATTAGACAATGGTTTTCCAAATAACAGTTCTTGGAGATTTGTGGATGCAAGTTATGTGTTTCCAGACCCGATCAATCCATGGTTTGGAGGTCCATTCCCTGAAGCTATAGACTTGACGGCTGTAGATGCTGATGAAGAAGATTTAAACTTTGTAGCTGTAAAAATTGGTGATGTAAACCTAAGCTCCGATCCTTTTACGGATAATGAAGTTGCTATAGATCGAAATAAGGAACAACTGATTATTGAGTTAGAGAATCAAAAGATTGAGTCAGGGAGCTCTATATCAATTCGGTTAGATCAGAAAGAAATTGATTTGATTGGAGGACAATTTGAATTCGTTTTTGATCCATCAGTATTAGAATTATCACATATTGAAGGAACTGCTATTGCTTCTGAAAGCTATGTGATTGATGCTGCTAGAGGGCGTATTCTGATTAGTTTTGTCGATTTTGATAAGGCAATAGAGGATACGATGTTGAATTTGGAATTCAATGGTTTAAGTGATGGGATTGTTTCAGATGTTATCGCATTAAAAGAGAATAACTTGAATGCAGAATTGATCAGTAGAGATTTGGAAGTTTATGGCTTGGATTTTGCGTTTACAAATGTTTTTGAATCAGGATTAAGTTTGACTTCAATTGCTCCAAATCCATTTAGCGAACAGGTCCGAATTGCTTTCGACTTGGATCAGGCTGAAGAAGTTGAGTTGATCGTTAGAGATCAGAGTGGTGTGATTGTAAGAAATATCAAATCTACTTTTGATGCTGGCGTTCATTTCTTTATTCTAGACGATATCAATTCAAAAGGTTTATTGCTTTTCGAATTGAGGAGCTCTAGAGATAATGTATATGGAAAGATGATCAGGCAATAAAAAAAAGGGGACCAACTGGTCCCCTTTTTTTAATCTAGTAGGTCAAATTCTTCAATTTCACCAGAATAGCTTTGAATGACATTGTTTAGTGCATCCAGGTTAATGTTGCTATTTGCTGCAAACAAAATAAAGCTATCTTCCATATGACCCAGTATTACAATCTTTTTAATCCGGTTCTTTTTCTCTTTGATAAGAAGACTAAAATTATTTTGAGGCGCATTAACAGCAATAAGCTGCTCCATTTTAGTATTTATTCTTTTCCTCAGGACTGCTGTTCGTTGATTTTTTATGAAACTCTGATCTTCCGTATTGACTAATCTGAATTTATTGATTTTTTTAATCGATCGGTAAAGTTCTCTGCCACCAGGCTCTTCAGTGAGTTCTTTCTTTGCGATGAGCATCCCCAGATCAAGTACTATACCTGGTAGCTTAATTTTCTGGGTGTTTTCAGAGCGCTTAGCCGATCTGTATAGTTTTCTGATTTCTTGGTTTTGAGCGTTCATGCTCAGGGATATTCCAAGCATAAATAGGAATAAACTTAATTTCTTCATAATTGGGTTGGTTTAATTGTTGAAGGATTCTGAAAGTTTAGATACTTTATCTAGATCAATATTTCCTGTAAAACTTAAGAGTACAAAATCTGTAGAATCGCCACCAATAAGCATAATGAGTTCTTTTACTACGCCTTCAGATTCTTTGATCAAAAAATCAACCTCATCTTCTCCCTTGTTATTTACACGCATTAGAAGCTCATAATTTGCTCTTTGGAAATCTGAAGCGAATTCCTGGTACATTTGTTTAGCGTTTTCTTCTGCAATTAGTATGCGCAAACTGCTTAGATCTTCAACAAGGTTGCTTATTGCTTCAGCTTCTTTTTCTTCCAGGTCTAAATCAACTTGCTTGAACATATTGAAAAATCTTGGGGAAATGTAGATTGATGTTACATGCTCACTTTCGCTATATTTTTCGAAGAAACTGTTTACAAGGTCTTGCTGTCCCTTCGCAGAAAAGGAGCAAAGGACAGAAACTATACTGAGAATTAATAATTTATATTTCATCATCCATTAATTGTTCTGATTAATAATTTCATTGGCCTTTTTAAGTCCGTGGATACCTTTTTCTACAGATGCGGTGCCATTATTAAGCTTAGCAGATAGCATTTCTAATGCCATAAGCGTTTGTTTATAGGCTTCTTCTTCTGTTTCAGGTTCAAATGAACTTAGGTCAAATTCTTGCTGCTGCTTATCTTGCTGAAATGCAAAAAATCCAGCAAAAATTAGTAATAAGAAACCGGCAGCTATGGAAGAAATTCGGTAAAGATTGAATCTTTTCGTTTTTACCTCAAAGTCAATTTTAGCGAAGGGGTCTGCCTCCATTTCAGGAAGTGTATTCCAGTCCTGGTCTGTGAAAATACTTTTATAAGGCTTATGTTTCGCTGCAACATTTTGGCCATTCATATATTCCTTGAGTAATTTTTCTTCCTGAATACTGCTTTGTCCTTCGAAGTATTTTTCTATTAGTTTATCCCAGTTTTCCATATTTCAACTGTTTTTCCTGCTTCAAAAAAAGAGCCTTTAGATTTTTTCTGGCTCTGAATACATTGACCTTAACACTAGACTCTTTTAGATTAACTATAGAGGCGATTTCTTTGTAGGTCAGTTGATCCGCCTCTCTTAACGAGAAGCAGGTTGCTTGTATTTCAGGCAATAATTTGAGCAAGTCAAATATGCGCTGGACCTTAGATTTAGTTGAATCCTCCTCCGGTTGAAAGTTAATTTCTGTATAGCTTTCTTCTTCAGGAAGCAGATTCTTTTGTTTGCTTATTTGTTTGGATCGGTCTATCGCAAGATTTCTTGTAATCCTGCATAGCCAGGCCTTCATGTTGTCGATCTCATCCAACTTTGCTCTTGCCTTCCAGACTTTGAGGTATGTTTCCTGAACAATATCCTCGGCTTCATGCTTATCCTCTATTATCTGCTTAGCAACAAAGAAGAGTAAATTCTTGTAGGGAAGGACTAAGGCTTTAAATTCTTTCTCTGTCATATCTAATGATTATAAAAGGGTAGAATATGCAATTAATGACTACCCTTTTAGGAGAAGGTTGCAATAAAGCACCCGAAGGCAATTATAACTCTTCGTATAGATCTAGGCCTTCGATGTCCAGATCCAGTTTGCTTAGTGCTTCTTTGGAGAATTTACCTTTCACCTGGAGTAATACGAATTTTTGATCACCTTCTATAGTCATGACTACATTGGTTAGATTTCCCTGGTCTTCAATTCCATGAAATTCGATTGTACTGTCCTTGTCTTTGATGTTACCCAATAAAACCATAGGTTTCTTTTTTAAAGATTTCTTTAACTCATCCAACTTTTTCTCGGAAGGTATTTTGTCTGCTTCAAATGACAACATTCTCAAGCTTTCGAATTTATTATCCTTATCACCCAATGTTAGGTTTAATGCAAAACCGCCTAAGTTTAAAGCTGATGAAGCATCATCATTACTGTGTTCATCAAAAAAAGTATCAATTTGTTGATCTATTTGCATCGCATTGGCTTCCTGTACACAGGATTGATTTGCAAGGGCAAAAATCATGCACATTAAGGGGATGAAAAGGGAATTGAATTTCATGTTTTGAATTTTGATTTATTGTAAATAGGAGTGGGGTATATTCCCCCACTTATTTTTTTAGTCAGTTGAACCGCTGTTTTCGAAGTCTACATCTTTAATCAATTTATTCAGTTTGTCTATTGACATGGAGCCGGTAAAGTTGATCATAACAAACTCATGTTCTTCCCCGCTTACAAGCATAAGAAGGTCGGTAATGGTATTATTACTTTCTTTTATCAGGAAATCAATAGTACTTGCAGACTTATCATTTACTCTCATAAGTACTTCGTAATCTGCTCTGGAGAACTCTTTATTAAACTCTTCATGCAGACCTTTATAACCTTCTTCTGCTACAAGGATTCTCAAGCTCTTAAAGTCCTCTGCTATCTTCATGACTTTTTCAGATTCTTCATCTTCAAGGTTAAGATCCATGTCTTTAAAAAGGGAAAATAACTTTGGTGCTATATAGATAGATGTAAAATTTTCATTTTCACTATGTTTTTCGAAGAAGTCCTTGATAAAATCGTCCTGTGCATTCAAGTTTAGGCTAAAGCATCCAAAAAGGATAAGGAATATTGCTTTGAATTTCATGTTTTTAAATTATCTGTTTACTTAATGATTTTGGTAAAGGGATGTCGACTTCCTTTGTTACCCCCTAAGACGAGCCTAAAATGAAGTGGTTACAGTTTTTGTAAAAAAAATTAAAAAAAAAGCAGAATGCCTTTTGTTAAGGCGAAATATTCAAAACTTTACTGCATTTTAGCATAAAGAAAAAAGGAGAACATTCAGATGCGAATGAAGAAATTGGATAAGTTGCTATTAGTCTCTTTTTGGCCACCATTCATTGCTACATTTTTTATAGCCTTGTTTGTCTTAGTCATGCAGAGTCTTTTTCTTGCACTTGATGATATTGCTGGTAAAGGAGTAAGTTTCTTCTTTATACTTGAGATGCTTGGATATATGTCTGTTGCCTTGTTTCCAATGGCTCTTCCAATTGCTATACTCATCTCGACCGTAATGGTCTTTGGTAATTTGGGGGAATCCTATGAGTTATCTAGTATTAAATCAGCCGGTGTTTCTCTTTTAAAAGCTATGCGCTCAATAATTTGGGTTGGATTTTTAATTACAGTATTTTCATATATCAGTTCAGATATCATTTCTCCTCGAGCCACCTTACAATTTAAAAGTCGATTGTATGACCTCCAACATCAAAAACCAACACTTTCTTTAACCGAAGGTGTCTTTAATGATGATTTTAATGGTTATTCCATCCGGATTGGCTCAAAAAATCAGAAAACAGGTGCACTAAAGGATGTTCTTTTGGTGGATTTTACAGATGCGAATATTGGATCTATGATGGAGGTCCTGGCGAAGGATGGTCGTATGACTGTTACAGAAGATGGGAGATATCTTGTGATGGAGTTATATGATGGATGGCAATATAACAAGGATGGCAGAGAGAATAAGGGAATGCCATTTACACGTACATCCTTTAAGAAATTCAGGAAAGTATTTGATCTTGGGGAATTTGATTTAGATCAAACAGATCAGGATCTTTTTAGAGATCATCATAGTATGCTATCCGTTGGAGATTTGATGGATAAAGTAGACACTACGACTTTTTCAATCAATAAAAGACTAGGGACACTATCGGAAACAGTAAAGGGAACGGTGTTTCGTTTGAAGAGCATAGAGGAAAAAGGGGAGGGGGAGGAACAAATAAATCCTGACGGAGTTCCTCAAATTAAAGAAGTCAATGAACATGAACAGCGATTGGCTGAACGTAATAAACAAGTAGCAAAAAAGAAAAAGTCAAAAGAGACTCCGAATAAGGATAGAAATAGAATCAGTGACAAAGATAAAGTTGAGTCAGATACTGCAAGGGCTACAAAACTTTCTCTTATTGATCAGAACAAATATCTTAGGTCAAATATGGATCAACTAGATAGTTTGCCCTACATCATGACCTTTACTGAACAGGAAGCTTCAAAAGTAATTTTGAAAGCCAAGACCATGATTCGATCTGCGCATTCTCAAGTAAAAGCAGGGGAGAAGCAGGTCAGTAGAAGAATGGATAAGTTGGTGGACTATGAGTTTCAACTGCATCATAAGTTCTGCCTGGCCATGGCCTGTTTTATTTTTGTGTTCATAGGTGTCCCAATGGGTGCAATTGTGCAAAAAGGAGGATTTGGTTATCCTTTATTGGTTTCCATCACCTTTTTCATATTATTCAACATGGCAATTATCTATGGGAAAAAGATTGCGGAGAAATTTGTTGTTGATGTTGTCTTTGCTGCATGGCTTCCCTGTATAGTTATGATACCTTTCTGTATTCTTCTAACCTGGATGGCTATGAATGATCGAAAGATCAATTTGGATCTCAAAGGTTTGATAGAAAAACTTAGAGTAAGATTAAAAAGAGGATAGATGAACTTGAGGTACTTTAAAGAAAACAAATATTTTACCGGATTGTGGTTAGCTTATCTTGTGGTCTGTACCTTGATCTTGTTGTTTAGTAAACAGGGAGATTCTATTCGGTTCTTTAGTGCTAATCGTATTGAATTCTTCGATGTATTCTTTAAGTACGGGACTAAAATGGGAGAGGAGCTTGCCTATTTAGTGCTTGTTCTAGTGTTGTTGTTTGTTGGATATGGAAAGTCTCTTGTTACCGGTCTGACTGGGATAGTCGTTATGTTTTTGTCTTACCCCTTGAAGCAAATATTCAGTCATCCTAGGCCTAAAATATTCTTCAAAAATTTAGGAGAACTAAAGGATTTAAATTTGGTTGAAGGTGTGGAGTTACATTCTCATTTTACTAGTTTTCCATCTGGGCATACGATGTCTGCGTTCGCTCTTTATGGCTTGTTGAGCTTTATGTTTTACAAGAGTAAACCTAAACTTTCGGCATTATTATTTTTGCCTGCGCTATTAGTGGCTCTATCTAGAGTTTATCTCGTTCAGCATTTTGTTAAAGATATTTTCCTTGGAGGCTTGTTAGGTTACTTGATCGGTTTTATCATGTTCCTTTTCCTAAGGTGGATTGAAGGGAAATCGATTATGCGTAAACGCATTCCTATTTTTTAGATCTACGCTTTCGAACTGACCAGGTAACTTTCGATTCAGAGATGAGTTCCTGCTTTGCATTGAATCCTTTGCTAATCATCGTGAAGGTATGACTTTCTCCATCTGTAATCGCCTGATTTATTGCCTGCTGGGCAATTTGGTTATCCTCGCAAATAAATAAAGAAGTGGAATCCGCTTTTTTGAAAAATTTAGTTTCAATACCTACTAAAAGCATAGAAGTTGATGGCTTTCCTGTGATTGCAACTGCTGTGGGAAGCCCTGTCGAGAGCTCAGCAGCGGCACATTGTGCTGCAAAATAAATAGAGCGGAATGGATTTTTGCTGGACCATCTGTAAGGCAATCTCACAACACATTTTTCTTCATTAATTTCCTGAACACTGCATCCCATAAACCATGCTGCGGGCAGATTTTTAAGAAGATACAGATTGAATTTTAATCTAGAAGTAAGGGCTTTCATTTGTGCCTGTCCTTTTTCTGTAATTGATGGCAACTCCATTTAAAAATATTTTGTTAGCACTAAAAACATACTCAGATTATACTTTTTTTGAATCAATGGCAAATATGAGTCAATGAGTTTCAAATTTTAATTAAAAAAAAGTACTTTTGGGCATCATAATCTGGATGCATCGCATTCTATTAGATGAATTAAAACAAATCATTTCTAATGAATCTTCACGAATTTCAAGGGAAAGAACTTCTGAAAAGCTATGGCGTAGCCATTCAGGAAGGTATTGTTGCTAATACAACTGAAGAAGCGTTAAGCGCTTTCAAACAATTGCAAGAAGAAACAGGGACTGAGTTCGCTGTTATTAAAGCTCAAATTCATGCTGGTGGCCGTGGTAAAGGTGGCGGTGTAAAACTTGCTAAGAATGAGGCAGAGGTTAAAGAGCATGCTGGAAATATTCTAGGTATGATGCTTAAAACTCCTCAAACTCCAGGAGGAATGGATGGTGAAGGTAAACTGGTACGTAAGATATTAGTTGCTGAGGATGCTTACCGTCCTGATTTCGAAGCTTGTTCAGAAATGTACATCTCAATCCTAATGGATCGTGAGCGTAAGTGTAACGTAATCATATACTCTACTGAGGGTGGTATGGATATCGAAACAGTAGCTGAAGAGACACCGCACTTAGTACATAAAGAATATATTGATCCTACCTTAGGTCTACAAGGATTCCAAGCACGTAAAGTAGCTTTCAATCTTGGACTAGAAGGAAAGGCTATGAAAGAGATGGTTAAGTTTATCTCGAAATTATACAGTGCATTTGTAGGGTCTGACTCTGCAATGTTCGAAATCAATCCTTGCCTGAAGACAGCTGATGACAGAATTGTAGCTGTCGATTGTAAGGTAACGCTTGATGACAATGCACTTTATCGTCACCCGGATCTAGAAGAAATGAGAGATACGGATGAAGAGGATCCTACTGAAGTAGAGGCAAAGAGCTATGGTCTAAACTATGTGAACCTAGATGGAAATGTAGGTTGTATGGTAAACGGAGCTGGTTTAGCAATGGCTACAATGGATATTATTAAGTTGTCAGGTGGTGAGCCTGCAAACTTCCTTGATGTTGGTGGTACTGCTGATGCAGCACGTGTAGAGCAAGCATTCAGAATCATCCTTCGTGATCCGGAGGTGAAAGCTATCCTTATCAATATCTT
>OMKD01000156.1 GCA_900299495.1 Sphingobacteriales bacterium | reverse complement strand
TTCGCTAGATACCTGGATAACTTTGGAATATCTTTACAATAGTAACTACAGCTAGCATTAAAATATTCTTGTTTGTTTTCACCAAAATAGTTGTACACTAAAAAATAATTTTCAGACCCTTTTTTCTTTAGATAAAAATCAATACGATAGGCCCCCGATATTTTCATATTCCCCTCTTTTTTAATTTCATAGAAATCAGCTACACTATAGACTTCCATTAGATCTGTTTTCCAAGACAGGATCAACCAAATTTTTTGATTCTTAGTCTTTACTTTATTCTTTTTGATGTCATATATGTCACATGTTCCAAAGACAAATTTCTTTTGGAAGAAATCATTCATAATAACAAGTGAATCTATTTGTGAGGAAGCTATTGGACTTGCTTTAGTACCCCTATTAGCCTTAAATCGAATGGTTTTATCATAAGGCCCTGATGGAATTTTAGTAAGTCCAGTTAAGGTACTTCCATCACTTAGGTAAATTTTACCTCTTACGAATTTAGATTGTGCATCTGCTGTTTGACATACAAATAACAGCAGGAGGGCATAGAATAAATTATTCATAGGTTTTTGATCAGTTTTAATGGATTGGTAGATCTCATTTATTTGTCGTAAACCTAATAAAATGATTAGAAAAAACAAGGCAAGAAAAACTATATATATTTAAAGGACGAGCGCCTAAACTATGTTTGTTATGCTGGAGAGATTTAGTATTTCATTCTAGTTTGGAAGTATTTTGATACGATAACTAATAAAAAAGCGGTAAGATTTTACACTTACCGCCTTTCTATTAATATCAAGATATCTTACTAAGCTGCTCTGTTCTTACGAGCATCAATAAAGCTTTTTACAAAAAATACCATTGCCACTACCGTTGTTAGAATCATAATTCCTACGCGAGCCATAGCTGCATTATCCGCTCTACCCATTGCACCTGTGAATGCCTGTAGTAAACCTAAAAGAATAACCAAGGTCAATACCACTGCAATATGTGCTATCACCTTATTGTCTGCCTTTACCCCCTTATTAAGAGCTAACAAAATTACTCCAATGATCGTGGGAATTAAGGCTGTCATTGATGGTGTTTCTGAAGAAAAATAGCCCCATAAGGACATAGCGATAAGCGTAACTGCATTTATCAAGCTTGCTGTATGTGGTTTCATCTTAAATCGTTTTTAAATGATAGATTTAATAAAGCTAATTCATTCTTAGCTGAAGGAGAAATATAAGCTGTATTCAATTGTACAGTTTTACGGAGTTGAAACAAATCCGTTGATCTTTTCCCACATGTCCTCATTATAGGCAACCCCAGTAGCGGAGTTATTAGGGGTCTCTCCCATTCGTACCACGATCAAGTTTTGACTTGGAACAAGTTGTAAGAACTGTCCATTTGTCCCCATTGCAGCAATCATATCCTCAGGAGCATTCTGCGCTAAGGGAACCGGAAAAGTGGCTGCAAAACCAGGAAAGATTATGGAATCTTTACCATTTAGCCACCATAAGTATCCGTAGGATGGATTCAGATTCTGAGAAGTATTGACCATCTGATCATAATAGTTCATATCCAAAAGGATCTCAAGGTCTACCCACTTTCCTTTATTCAGCATTAATATTCCAAACCTAGCCATATCCCTCGCTGTACTCCAAAATACATTATTGAATCCCTGAGCAATCCATTGACCATCCATTCCAATTGCATCGGTCAGTTTCTGTTCGGTAAAGGTATTATATTCCAGACCGGAAGCATTTTCAATTACATTTTTCAAGAGTGTGTGAGGTGCATTATGATAATACCATTGGCTCCCAGCATCAGCCTTATAGGTCAGGCAAGAAGGGAGCGTACAATTCAAATCATCAACATCGTATTCTAGGCCACTGCTCATCGTAAGTTGATTCTGAATTTTAATCAACTGTTCTTTTTCGGGGGGTAAGCTTGTCCATCCTTCTCCCAGATAATCCGAACTAACATCATTGATATCCAACAAACCATCTTGTTGTGCAATTCCAACTAATGTCGCCGTAAGTGTTTTATCGGCGGAGGCCCAATACCATTGAGAGCTAACATTAAATGGAGTTGTACCCAAAATATTATTCCCAAAGTATTCTTCAACTACGATTTTTCCATCCTTTAAAATCAAGAAAGCACGCGTATTACTTTCCGCCAGAAAGGTGCGTAACTCGTTAAATCCATCAGTACTCCAACCCAAATCATTGTAAGATGTGCTTTCCCATTCCTCCGTATCAATAGGAGGAAAATAAAATGGCACTACTTCCTCTGAAGGAGTATCCGTGATCACAATAACTTCATCATCACTTTTACATCCAAAAAAAAACAAAAAAAATACCATCGCTAAATATCGCATCATCTTACTTTATTCTTAAAGGGTCTTAGTTATTGTTCTTTTGATTACGAGATCAATTTAAACAATTTATAAGATTCCTCCCCATTAATATTTATGTCTCAAAAGGTTAAAGTTTTAAAGATTTCAAAATAAACAACACAAGAACATATTATAATTAAAAATTTATAATATGAAAATCAATTTAATTATTCTGGTAATCTTAATCACAGCTTGCACTATACAGGCACAAATTACTGACGGTTTATATGCCTATTATCCGTTTTCAGGATCTATTGAAGACCAATTTGGAAACTTTGATCTTCAAAATACTGGAGATTTGAATCCTGTAGAAGATCGCTTTGGAGAGGTTAATTGCGCCTATTGGTTCCCTGGTAATGACTCCATATTTTTTGAAACTATATCTGAAGACCTTAGCAACAACATACAATCTGGTTGGTCTATAAGCCTATGGTACAAAGGTGGCACCAACGAACCTGGCGATTATGAGGAATTATTAGCCTGGGGACCTTATTATGATGAATATTGTTCATATCTATGGCTTTATGATTTGAACACACCTTTAGGTGGTGCACAATTAATCCCAGAAACTTACCCATATATCTGGGCAGATCAAGATTTCACGAACTTTTGGGATACAACTGCATGGCATCACATAGTGATGACCATAAATCCTCAAGACAGTCTATTCCAATTATATGTTGACAATGAATTACAACCAGAATCTCAGTCTGGAATAAGCCTTCCAACAGAAGCCTGTTCAGGATCTATAAAGATTGGGAAGTGGTTCAGAGGAACTATAGACGATATCTTTATCTATCACAAAGGATTAAGTCAAGATGAAATAACTACGCTTTATAATCTTCCATCTGCTTGTGTAAGCGACCCAGTGTCTGTGAAAGAATCCGCTTCAGTCAACTTTAAAGTAAACTTATTTCCTAATCCATCTAAAGAAAGCTTACAGGTGGAAACCGATCATCTCTTTGAGCGATTTTCGATAATCACTACTGATGGGAAGGTGGTAAAAAGTGATGTCTTGAATGAACAAACCGTAGACATCAGCCTATTAAATCCAGGTATTTACTTTCTTCAACTTCAGTCAGCCAAAGGTAATGCGATCAGGAAGTTCATAAAAGAATAAAACAGAACATTATAGTTGACTAACATATAGCTAAAAAAGAAAGGCCTAAGAAACAACAATTAAATGCTTTAGTTTCTTAGGCCTTCTTTGGAAATGAAATCTTCTATTTTTTTAAAAACTTCTCTACATACTGATTTTCCCCATCAACTACTTTAAGCATATACATACCCTTAGCTAATTCAGAAACATCTATACGAATTGTCTGTGTTTGAGAAGTTTCTGAGACTTGTGGTCTGAAGACAACCCTTCCATTCAAATCAAGAACCTCAGCAAATACATTTGTTTCATTTTGTAAACTCAATTCAACATTCAAGTAGTCACGAACAGGGTTCGGATAGATACGCATAAGCTGTTCTTTACTAAGAATATCATCCTTAATTCCAGTATCAACATCCAATTCCAAATCCCAAACGCCTCTGCCATAAGTACCAAATCGGATGATATTATCGCCAATATTATCTACAGAGGTATAATTCACATAAGGTGTATTTGCACCAATCAAATCATACCACTTTGCATCCTCAAACACATAAACAAAAGGGCCCTCTGAAGTTGCTGCAAAAAGCATATCCTCTTCCTCAGATAATGCAACCTCATAAAAGGTTGCAGAAGGAATATCGTTGGATAGAGCCACAAAATTGGCACCACCGTTGTCAGATTGATAAACGCCTGGATTAGAAAATCCAGTACCAGAAATAAAGACCTTATCTGCATCAGACTTGGAAGCAATAATTTCCCATGGGATCATAGACGAAGGCAGTGTGGAAATACTCTTATTCCAGGTCTCCCCTCGATCTTCTGAATAAAAGAAAGTAGCATCTTTTGTAGACACATAGATTCTATCCTCATCAGACTCGGCAACGCCTAAAGCTTTGATATTTGATGTTCCATCATTGGAATTTGCTCTGAAATCATAATCAAATTGTGAAAGCTGCCAATCCACACCAAAACTTAAATCAACATCCGCTTCAATTAAATAGCAGCCATTTCCTCCATTTAGATTACCTCCAGCAACATAGGCTTTGTTGTCCAAAGGATCTACAGTTGCTACCATCGGATTAATCCAACCCGAGGTATGATTCCCAGGTATACCACCAAAATAATTGGTTGTGTTACCTGTTTTATTTGGCATACAGAACAAGAATCCATTCTGAAGCATACCAAACAAAGATTTATCCTCATTGATAAATACTCCAAGCATACCATCTCCGGTGGTTTTATTTTCCGTAGCCAGCATCTCAAAATTGGCCTTACTATCGCCTTCATACACAAAGGTTCCTTTATCCTGAGCTCCGCAGTATAAGAAGCCATCCGATGCAGTAGTCTGATCGTAAAGCGTTACAATATTCAATGAATCCAAGCCCAAATTGGTCGTACTTTCAAAGCTGTCATAAGTCACATGAAGCCCTGCATGATTACAGATCAGAATAAATGGTGTCCCATCCATTTTCTCAAAATAATCCAGATTCATAATATCTACATGCATAAAATCCTTACTCTGGCTATAGTAAACCCACCATTGCGGATACTGATCATTCCAATTCGTATAATCCAAGGACTTGTTCAACTGAAAACCGCCTGCATATAAATTATCATTATTCGGATCAGCTAGCCAGCCATTACGCCATACATCTTCAGTAGGTGAACTTAGATAAGTCCAGGTCGCACCATCTGAAGTCTTATATACTTCATTGGTAGGATCATGATTGACGAACAACTCATAATCCCCAAGGGCATTATTAAATCGTCCGGATACATGAATATCACCAGTCTGTATATTCTGCCCTGCATAGGACACTGGGTCCGAAAATACAGGCTCACCCGTATTGAAATCGTGATCAATTTCGGTATAGGTCTGTGCCTTATTATCGATCAAGTACAACTTGTCAGAATCAAATGGTTTCCAAAGATCAACCTCATCTCTGCCATACCCCGTCGGACTATCCCATACTTTGGTATAGGTCATTCCCTTATCTGCACTCTTGTATAAGTGAATCACAGCACCCCATGGATTACCGGACCAAGTATGCACTAGATAGTATAGTACATTATCATCGCTTAAGGTATAAAGTCTTCGACCAGAACCCCAATGATCATAAAAAGTAAATCCTGTCCCCTTTGTCCAGGTCTGCCCATCATCATCTGAATAGCGAATAACCTTATTATCCACATCACTTCCATAAACAGCAAACAAGCGTTTACCCGAATTATGAGGCACCAACTCAAACACTCGATTCTCAAATCGAATATCATCTCTCAAAACAGACCAGGAACCACCATTAAGGCTACCTTTGAACAGATGTCCTACAGTAGATATCCCATAGATCTCTTCCGTCTCTGGAAAGAAATCCACCTCACGCAAATCTCCGGCTTCATTATTTGGACCGCGCTCATACCAGGTGGCAGTTAGGTATCCATTTGCAAAAGTCTCATTGACACGTTGAGGGAACTGAGTATTCTTGCGTGGATTCTTATCATAGTAATACGTCCAATTTGCAGATCTTACAGAATCAACATTCAGTCCATCTTCCGCATAATACAACTCTTCAAAAAAGACCTTTTTCAAAGAATCCTTTACAGGGTCTTTATCATCTCCTATAATTTCAGGAGAAAGCGGCAATCCAGTAAACTTTGATTGAGAACTATCTGAGCAGCTGAATATGGATACTATAAATAAGAATGGAATAAGGTAGTTCAGTAATTTCATGGCATATGATTTAATAAAAAGGTGCAAGGCCCTTAAGCTTAATTTACGATTATTTCAAGCTAATCAAATAATAAAAAACCCTGTAATAAACTCAGAACTAAAGACAAACTTGTTGAATAATGGCAAAATCCAACAAGCCATTTTCTCTAAAAATCCATCAAATCATCAATATCAAACTTAAGCTCATCGAATCGATTTTCAAGTGCTTTTTTTGCATCAGTCAATCCTTTATTATAGAGTTTCCCGCCTACGGACTGTAAAAAGAAATTTAGTAATTCCTCTGCTGCAATTAGTCCTATCTTTTCACCCCGTTCTCGTTCAAAAAAGAGGATTAACTCCTCCTTGGCAAGCTTTTTTTCTTCCTCAGAAAGTCGCTCCCAGCTACGATTGATCATGCGTATATCTTTTTATAGTTCGCTTCAAATTACGGGGAAATCAATTCAATTCCTCGACTAACTTTCTGCTCCTTACAGTATCATAAATAATGGTAAGTTTCTGAATCTTCAAGTCCTCATTAAATTCAAGAATATCCACAACATCAAATATTACTTGTTTCCCTGATTTCAAAGTCCACTTATATTCAAAATATAAGGCCAATTGATTCTTGTCTGCTTCTTCAAAAATCCCTTTGATGACTAACTCGGACTGACTGGTATCTTTAAAGAGATCCTGGTAAAATGCGGCTGCGGATTTCAGCCCATAGATTGGAGAATGTACGGTACCAGAAACCGCAAATAAACGGATGATAGATGCTGCATCTCCTTTGGAAAGGAATTCTATATAGATCTTAGCTATTTCCTGTTTAGACATAAATAGTTGGATTATTCCGCTTATTATCTAAACAATATGAGCGCAATAAAATTCCACGCATCTAACAAAACCCAATTGCAGGAAATGAATCTAGACTATCTAAATGAATCCTTGATTTAAACTCCTGCAATCAGTATTATATTATTGAGTAATTATTAAAAGGAAACAAGCTTTGAAAAGCGAATAGAATCCTTTTGCTCATTGGTCCAGCCTCTGTTGTTCTCATAAATTCCTTTAGACTCCCAATCGCCATACATTGGATTGGGGAAAACGATAAACTTATCACCAAAAGAAGCCTGCATGTCTTCTACCAATTGATTGCGAGACTCGGTACTTTGATTATCAAAAACATCTGAGAAATCAGAAAGATTGTCTCCCATATACAGAACTACTTCATGCGTTTCTAAAACACGATCGCGTCTAGCCTGTTTTTCGCTGCTTGTAGTTCTTAAAAATACATGGCTGGTATCAGCATTAGGAAGATTCATTGCTTTTAAATTAGCTACCGTCTCACCCAGCTGAACATTATAACGATTGGAAATATAGAAAATCTCTATACCTAATGAGTCTGCAAGGTTGAAAAATTTCACCGAACCCGGAAGTGGTTTAGCACGTTGAAGTTTACCCCACTCTACCCAAGTTTCTTTAGTATAATCCTGGTCTTCTTTTATCTGCATGCCACTGTAAGGGCTATTATCTAAAACTGTTTCATCCACATCTGTGATGATTGCAAGTGGTTTATCCTGCGTATTTTCAAATGCCATAATTCTCAAGGCAGCCAAATTAAAAGCTTGATGACTTAGTGCTTTGTATTCTCCGGAGTGTTGTTGCCATAAAACAGCCAATTCAGCATGTTCTTTCTTAGGAATACTTGAATCAGAATCAACAGGATTAGAACATCCAACCAATACTAAAACCACGATAAGAGAACAAAATAATGACTTGATAGACTTCATCAGGATTCGTTTACATTTTTACAGTTAATCATTCTAGACTTTTGTTAAAGTCAGGCACAAATATAAGCGATGTTCATTAAAAAGCGGCAGATCTTATTTTTCAATATGATCTGCCGCTTTTTTGTGAGAAATTATTTAGTTAGGCCTAAGCATAAACCATCTTAATAATCGAGTATTTCAATATAATTATCATCATATATACCTATATGTCCCATAATTATAATCTTACCATCTTTATAAAAGATAAAATTTGGCTCACCGTTCAGATCTTGAGAAAAACCTAAATCTAAACCTGGATAATTATTTGCTCTTACATCCTTGAATCTTTTAGACGCAGCAAAAATTACAGAGCCATCATCAATTGATGCAAAACCGCTAAAACAATTGTAACAGGAATATCCAGAAAGAACATTAATAAAAGTAAGCGAAGCGTCTGCTGAAAACATATGTCCCTCAGTTCCTACGATCACATATTCACTATTGTTTGGAATATGAATAATCCTTGTACTCATGGTATCGTTATGAAGATTATAGGAATTTGTATTGAGATCATTTTGAGAAGTCTCTACAACGGCTCCCATTTCATCCAATCGGTAGTAACGCAACTGAACAGGTTCCTGATTTTGGGAAATTGAAATAAAAGAGCTTGTTCCGGAAATATGCTTAAATCGTTCTTTATGTGTAATGCCCCAAGCATCCAAAAACGCTCCACTGGATCTATCATAGGTCTTGATAGAATAATTAAAATCACCGTTCACAATGATGAAGCCTTGTTTATCTGTTTCTACGGCATAAGCAGCTCCATCAGTAGACAAAGTCAGATTCAAACTCAGATCTTCAGCATCATATATTTTCACATGTCCCTCACTACTTGGAACATACAGCTCTACACCGAAGCCATTATCTCCTATAGCGCAAAAACCAATATCTCCTGATAAAGGTATCTCATTAACAATTTCTAGCTGCTCGTAATCAAACATGATCAAATTATTAGCTGTATCAATCATGTACAAATAATTAGCTGTTGGATGAATAAGTACATCATTCGACTCAAAATCAAGTACCTTTCCATCAAATAACAATACAGTTTCAATATTGCTATTTCGACCTTGTTCATTTTGCAAAACAAGTCTAATGCTGTAGGAGCTGAAATATCCTCCACTAGGATCATTATCCACAAAATTGGTTATTTCGCTGTCCGATATAGTAGCTAACAAAGGTTGAAAGATAGTAGATGCTCGGTAAACTTCATATCTTAAAAAATCTTCCCCTTCATATTTCGACCAATTCATTTCCACACTGCCATTATTCCATATGGGTTTATCCAAAACAAGTGGCTCCGGACATAAGGTATTTATACTTATAGAATAGCTTGAGGAATACCCTCTCGAATCCTCTGCACGGACAGTAATCATATGCTGCCCTCCAGAAAGTGAACTAGTAATAAAAACTGAACGCTCGTTTACTGCTATTTTCTCAGAGGCCAAAACACCGTCTAAATCACTACTCCAGACCACATTTAACTCAGCTTCAGAAGGATGAGCCAGCACGGCCTCAAAGGTAATTTCCTCTCCAGGTGCATATTCATACGGAGCAATATTTGGTTGAGTTATTCTTACGTTTGGAGCAACAAAATCGAAATCATTTATGCTATCATCATCGCTTTGACACGCAGACATAAGTATTAGTATGGCGAAGAGCAGGCCAGATTGTATTTTCATAAGATTGGAGTATGAATGTTTGTTATCGTTTATGTTTTTCTATTTCAAGATATTCAAAAAAACTAAATTTGAAACACTAAACTGGAGTTTTCATTTTCAATAAGTCCTCCTGAAATACTAAAACCCTCCGCTTCAATTCAAAATGGGCAGTATTCAATAAGTAGCTAAAATCATTTAAGGCTGAATAAAGCATGTCTAATTTATCCTGCTTATATTCCTCATCTATAAAGTAGGACCAGTTATTGGATAGATAAAGATCAAAATTACGGAGCATTTCATCAGTCACCTTTGCTTCAATCCGAGGCATTTCAATCAGCTTGCCAATTGCCTTTTTAAACGCTTCTTCCAAGGGAAGTAAATTATAAAAATTGGATTTGATAGTTTCATATGGGGTGGTTACCTGAGTAAATTGCAAGCCATTATTCAGTTCAATAAAAATCTGCATGTCCGATTCATAGATCTTATCAAATGCAATAAATTCCGTATATAATACTTTTAACTTTTCAGCTGCATCCGGATCTGCAGGATAATTGCTGAAATAATCAAAAATCAATTTATCGTTTGCTTCTATTTTTGCTAAAAGCTCCTCCTTCTCGAGATTTAACTTTTCAATTAAATCTTTTGCTTCATTACGTTTGTACCTTTTACCATCATAATCAAAAGTCTTTACCGGAATCAACTTAGCTTCAACCTGATTAAGAGTTTCAATATCGTTTTGTAAGGCCTGGGCAACATATATGAAATCTACTTTTTCATTAGAAAAAAAGTCCTCATGATTAAGGGAGACATCAGCAGAAACACTTGATTCAAAATCAAAATAGTTTAGATTTTTAACATCATAATACCCATTATAAACAGCAGGAAAACTACTCTCCTCTAATCCCTTCTCATAGGCTAATTTAAACTCATCGAAGGTATAGTTTACAGGCGCTTCTTTGTACTCTATAAACTTGAACAACAAGTCCGTCAGCTCCTTTTGAGTATTTTCCAGATCTTTAAAAAGCGTATTTGCTGGAACATATGACACCTCATCCCCAGGTTCACAATTGCTTTCCAAATAGGCAATACGATCTTCCGTGCTTGGATGGGTAGACCATTGATCTTTGATGACTAACTTGGATTTATTGAATTTTTCCAGCGTCTCCTCTGTCACCACAGGAAAACCACCTACAAGCCTTACCTGATTAAGCCTTGCTATATATTCCATAACAAAGGAATGATCACGATATATGTTATCCGTCTTTTTAGACTCAAGTATCTTACTTTCATAAAAAGACAGTACGGTATTAAATGAATGATCTGCCAAGCTGGCGCGAAGGAGAGAGTGCTTTATCGGCAAATAACCAGTCACACTGGCAGCAATCTCATCGGCATGAAATTCCATCTCTCTTGATAGACCCATGTAATTCAGATTTACGATGTTGTAAATCTTTTTCAATACCCATTGTATTCCTTGAACCACCCTATAAGCCAACACAGAAACCACTGCGATAAACCCATTGATCTTTAACCACTTACCAAGCATTCGCTCATAAGACTCATTATCAAATAATAAATTATGGATTACCTGATTCACCTTATAGACAAAGGAACCCACTTTCATTGTTCGCTGTGAAAA
Source organism: Sphingobacteriales bacterium (assembly GCA_900299495.1). Classification (GTDB taxonomy): domain Bacteria; phylum Bacteroidota; class Bacteroidia; order Chitinophagales; family Saprospiraceae; genus AM-2324. The sequence goes on along the minus strand of OMKD01000156.1, from coordinate 6,118 downwards.
GTGGCCAAATTCATGCGCCAAAATAGCTCTTAATTCCTGTTCAGTTACACTGTTAACCAAGCCCAAACCGATTTGAAGATTCTTTCGGACTGGCAAGAACAAACTCCAGAATTGTGAATCATAAAAAACAGAGGCATTTACATCACTGGATAAATAAACTTTCTTAGGAAACTTTGTTCCTACCTCTTTAGCAATTTCCTCAATGACTTCAAACAATTTAGGTTCACTATGCCGATTTATTTCAATCAAGTGTGAGCGATCAACCTTACTTGATTTGAATAAAAATTTCACGAGAAAAAGCAGGATGATTAAGCCAAAACTTGAAATTGCAATTCCGACTATAATTAAACCGGGACTTGGCTTAGCCTTTATTAATTGAAATGCTACGTAAACACTTAAAATTGATAATCCAATAGCTGAAAAAAACATCAGCAAATAGGACACAACAAACAGAATAATTGAAGCAATTGATTTTATGGTTTGAGTCTTAAATTCATCAGAAAGCTCAATTTCATTTTTTTTCATGAGATAGGGTATTTGAATAGAAGTAGATATAGGCTTATTAAATTACTGGTGAATATAATTAGCTCGAACCAAAATCTAAAAACCTTTCCCAAAATTTAAATACTCTAACTCGGATTTAACATGTTGACTAAAGACAACTTAAGTCTTTTCAAAACCTTCAAACTCCCTAAATCCATACCCATCAAAACTAAATACCCGCCCATCGATCAGTAGACAATACACATGCCCGTCAGTAGCTGCACAAATATCCCAAATCATCTCCTCCAGTCCATGCACTTGGTAAATCTCCGGATAGTTATACAATTGATCTCCATCGTATTTCCAAAGTCCAGAATCTCTTTCTCCAAACCAAATATTCCCGTCAGCATCTTCCTCAATAGCAAATACAGCCTGCAAGCCTGTATTCAATTCCGATCGTTTTGAAAAGATATTGGACTCAAATTCTTCGAAAGGAAGTAAGAGTCCTTTCTCCTTTGAAAAGTTTTGAATTCCATTAGCATTCTTTTTCAATAGGCCTATCCCGTTATTTCCAATCCACAGGTTTCCTTTTGAATCCGATAAGATGCTCCTGACATGGAGAAACTCTTCTTCAGATTCAAAATCCATTTTCCCATTGTGAATATGCTCAAATTGCTTTCCATCAAAACCAAGTACACCCTGCATAATGGTTCCAAACCAAATCTGACCATTCACCAAATCGGTAACACCCGAAATAAAAAAATGCTGATTATCCAATTTTAGATCTATGGACTTATCTGCAAAACTGATAAAGCTTAACCGTTCTCCATCATACCGGAATGCACCCAAGCGACTCACATCACTAAACCATAAATCATCATCAGAAAGCTGAAGTCCTTCTCCAAGAATATCCAAGGATAGTACCTGACCCTTTGCATAGACTGTCCAAGCCTTTCCATCAAAGACCGATAAATAAGCTCCCTGATCTACCCAAATCCTTCCATGCTGATCCTCTTGAATGGACGTAATTTCATGAGCGACTAAACCATCTTGTACTGTGTAATAGGTGTAGTATTGACCATTAAATACACAGAGGCCACTTGATTTACTACCAATCCAATAATTATTTTGACTATCCTGAAAAAATGCGCTGACTTGCCCCTTAAAGGTATAGCTTGAATCTATCCTTCCCACCTGCTTACTGTTCTCCTCTATTTCATAAATTCCTTCTTTAACAGCCGAACGCTGACAGGCAAAAAAACAAAGCATAAATCCTAAAAAGGCGAGGTATCTTAATACATGAGAAGAGGGAATCATCTTTATACTATTTTAGCTTACTTATTGATTGCGTTTTGTCCAATCTCCGCTTTTTAGCTGCGGACCTCGCTGATTAATTCTTTCTGGTGCATGGTCAAAAGTATATATCTCAATGGGTTCATCTATGGAATCAATGCGGATTGTTTTAAGGGTATAAAGATTGTCCAGGCTATCCGGTTTACTACGATCATAGCCTTCTAAAAAATCAATATCGTCAGCAATCTTTTGACTCTTTACCCGATAAACCTCCAACACCACAGACTCATGCTCTGCTCCCCGAATGATAGCCGGATAATCACGCTTACCATACATTTTATAGCAAAATAGCTCAACTGTAGTGATATACTCACTATCCCCAAGTACCCTATGATTGGATGCTCCTTTTCTTAATGTACCATATGCCCCAATTAGCTTATCCATATTCAAATATACCCAGACTAATATCTTAAATAAAATAGGGAGCAATTTTATTAAACTGCTCCCTATTTTATTCTATTCGTTAATCTTCTCACAAATACATCTAAACCCGATCCAATCTGAAGGTTTTTCATAACTAAAGGATTGCTCTACGGAGACATCCGCTTCCTTATGTCGCCAGCTTCCTCCTTTCACTATTCCCTCTTCAGCAACAAATTCCGATACATTCCCAATTAAATGATAGATTCCTTTTTCATTGGGCAACATAGTTTCAACAGGTGAAGTAATATAGGTGATCTCGCCATCAGGCTGCGCCTCAGCAATTGAATCATCGGTCAATCGCATATATTGCTTTTGCTGTTTTTGAAACTTCTTTTTATCCTTATCAGAATAAGCAATATTCGCAACCTGCTCCCACTCAGATTCAGTAGGTAGTCTATATCTATAGACCTCTGGAAATACATTATTCGAATTGTTTTTTAGGGCTTTCTTTTTATTGGTTTTAATATAAAGCATCTCATTGACTCGATCACTTCTCCACGAACAATAGTCCTTTGCTTGCTGATGAGAAATACCAACAACCGGATAATCATCATAAGCTGGATGCAAATAATATTTTTCTTGTAATACTTTATCCGCCCAAACGCCTGTGTTTGGCATACTCTCTAAATGATCTTTAGATTCCTTTCCAAAGGTTCTTTCCTTCCAATACACAAACTCCTTCCAACTTTGATTACTGATCTCCGAACGATCAACAAATAGATTTTCTCCAATTTGAATTGTTCCAGGAGGCGTTTTGACTTTTTTCACCGCCACAAAAGAGGACAAGCCAATTAGAGTAATAAGACTAAAAAGTAGGTTCTTATTCATTTCATTGAGATTTTAACAATTCCTAAAAAACTTCTGGCTTCTACCCAGCAAGTTCAAAATCAAACCTCCCCTAGGCTGTCTTATTTTACTAAATTCAATTTATAACAAGTATTACACGATCCCTGTATAAAATCTTACACTAGACATAAAACTTCTGAATGGTTTCTATTTATTCTGTGTCTCTACCTTAACTTTTAATACATCCAACAATTTACGCTCAAAGTCCATTATAATTTCTTTAGCCCAAAAGCCTGCATACCAGTTCATCTTAGACTCAATACTATAACTGCAGTTCAGAATCAACTCTGTTCGATTTTCATCCAATTCCACCAATTCATAGGATATGGATTCAAAAGCAAAGTAATCACTTTTCAAAATGTGCTTATCCGTTGGTAAATCACGAAGTTTAGATTTCTCCAGAATGATTTTAAACTCTACAAACTTGTTTATTTCCTTCTGCGTAACTTCCTCATACAAACTCAAGCCATCCGTAAAATAACCAATTCGATATTCAGTTCCGTTTTCTTCATGCAGCACCGAACGAACCGGTCTTGGTATTCCAATATAGTTGTAAAAACCATAGTCATATTCTGAGTTCTCAATTTCAGGAACTTCCAAAATAAACTCCCAGATATGCGCTGATGATGATTCAATAATTATTGCTTGCTCAGACTCGAACGTTTCCAGCTTATCTGGAAAACTGGATTCCAAAGGGACAAACAAAAAAGGTAAGAAAATTAATGACAAGAGTTTATTTGATTCCCTACGCTTTATAATTTCACTAAATACAATTCCTGATATACCTGCAGCTGCAACAAAAGGAAGCGACAAGATTAATACACATACCATATCCTCTAAACCACTGGCTAGCGCAAAGGTAAAAAACAAAAACACACTACCGACTGGAAATAAAATCTGCCGCCATCTTGAATGAATAATTTCCTTTCTTGCAAACCATATAGGTATCAATCCAATGGCGACTGGCAAAATCCAAAAAAAAGAAATACTAAAAATGCTGTAATCGAATAAGCCGACGTCCTCTATCTCATTAACTGCCCTGTAGACTAAACCGTACAAGGCACCAAGAATTATTCCTAAATATTTTTTCTGTAGGATGGTTTGCATGATGGGGCTGTTTTAAAGTTATCAATTGATTTTTAATTCAGTTTTTATTCCATCATTAAGGTACTAATAATTCATATAAATCATAAGAATACAATCAATGCTCAATAACATTCCGAATGGCCCGAACATTAATAATATTCCTGCCCTGATCAAAGAGTTGAAAAAATATTCTTGGCTTACTATTAATGCTTATAGCTTTTATACCATTGTCAAGATCTTTAAAATCGATCTGAATTTTTTCACCTGATAAAGCATCCAAATGACCTCTAGTCCGCATCTGGATAGATTGTCCTGAAACCTCCATGCTTTTGAAGTTCTCAATTGGATTATTTTCTAATTTTGAAATCAATTGATCTGTAGATATTTCCAGCTCAAAATTATCGCTTTGATTTACGGCAAGGACTTCATCAGTAAATTCAGTGATGCCTATCTTTTTAAGTGCAGATATCTGTTGACGACCAATAAAATAGCTCCAACCAATTCCAAACATAATTCCTTGAATCAATGGCCCTATCCAATCAAGCTCACCTTTAATAAAATACCCCAAAAAACCCACTGACAAGGTGAAAGAAATACATACTAAAAGGAATATCCGCATGTAATATTTGATCAATGATTGATTGCTACTCATGTCTTATTTTATTTTACGAACCACAAGAGATTGTTCCAAATTAAAAAGCTGATTTTCCGTAAGTGCTCTGCCAACCGGACCGAAGTAAGCTTCATTTAAGTCACCCAAGGCATTATTTGCTATAATAGTAAAACCAAATTCCGCCATCAATTTTGCAATCTCTTTCTCAGTATAAAATGAGATCCAGGGTTCTCCAACTCTGGCAGATAAATTCATAACCGTTTCGGCCTTTTTCTCAGGATTAGAATATCCTTTTCCAAAACAAAGCTCAGGTTTATCCAAGAGTGCCTGCTTAACGTATGACATATAAAATACAACATCTGCTTTCATCAGCAAGGAAACTTCTGACAAGGTTGACTGAACGGCCTCTTTGGTGATATACTGTGAAACACCTTCCAATGTAAAAATAGCTGATTTAGCCGGATCAAAGCCAGCCTTCAATAATTGATCACTCAGTTTCTCCTTATTGAAATCAATGCTCACATAGGTAATATGATTAGCCTTGGCCAGATCAGCAGGCAACTTAGCTCGCTTCCGCTCCTGTACTTCAAGCTGATCAACCTCAAACACTTGGATTCCCGCAGGTAATTTCAGTCGATGTGCCCGCAAGTCATAACCTGCCCCAAGAATAACATACTGCTCTATACCTTCTGCCAAATTTTGCTCAACCAAATCATCAATAAACCGGGTTCTTGCGATTAGATGTTCATGGAAACCTGGAATTAGTTTTTTTGTAATCCAGATATTCAACTTATGCCCCATTAGCTTGACCATTCCAGCACCTGTAACAAAACGTTCTGCCAAAGGATCATAAATAACCCGCTTTTTCGGTTTAGCAATCGATTCAATCAATCGTTGCTTGGCAACCCCTTGAGCTGTTCCGTCCTTTCTGAAAATCGAATTACTCATACCCTTCGTTTTTGACACTAAAATATCTATGCTAATACTTGGGCCCTAACAGCCCATTGGAATCTCAAATTCAATGATTTTTTCAACACTTGAACCGTCTTTTTTAGTTAGCACTATCTTATAGAATATTCTACTCATAGAAACTCCACAAGGATATTCCTGCACACTTTTCACATCACCTAGATATTCAGCCTCATAGTCTCCACAATATTGCTTAACAGCTGCCTTTAAGGTATCCATATCCACTTCGATGAAATAACCCCAAGCCTCACTTGGATAGCTGATTGAGTTGAAGGCATCGGCGTTCTTATCAAAAGGCATTTCTGTCCAGTCCGAATAATAATGCTCCCATTCCATTAGATCACA